>JAMOTR010000034.1 GCA_027068385.1 Candidatus Heimdallarchaeota archaeon | reverse complement strand
GATATATGATAAACACGATACTTATGAAGGACGAGTAAAACGCTGTAGTGGCGTATAAGAAGGTCCAAGGAGACGTTCTCGTTACTAGTAGCGCGACGAGCATTACGGGGGCTGGCCGATAGAAGAACAGGGTCCGGCCCAAAAGGCGCTTTCCGTTCGAGAAGAACTTGTATAATTCGGCTTCTATCACTTTCGATCACCTCCCTAAACCCTCCCTTAGACGGTAAGAAGCGGAAGAGTTCTAGGGAATTTTCGTGGATAATCCTAGGAACCTCGCGCCTTATCTTCTTAGGTTCTCCGCTCACGTATATTCTCTCTCCTACCATTGAGGCTTCGAACCCTTCGCGTTCTAGAGCTCTGCATAATTTTATAGGATCGTTTACTACGACCTCGTATACGTCCGACTCATAGACGTTAAAGAGCTCCAGGATCGAGCCTTCGAATATCTTCTTTCCCTCATCGATCACGATCACGTAATCGGCTACCTCTTCTACCTCGGTAATCACGTGTGATGAGAAGAATACGGTCGTGTTTTCTTTCGCTAGTTTCTTGAGGAAATCCAAGAAGAATTCCCTAGTGATCGGGTCTAACATAGCCGTGGGCTCATCCGCTAGTAATATTCTCGGCTTAGCTACCATCGCTAATAAGAGGAACACCTTCTGCTTCGTTCCGCGGGACATCTTACCGATAGGGACCTTCCGAAACCCCTCGAGGCCTATGATCTTAGATTTCTCATAAGCCTCTTTGAGGGTTTCCTTAGAATCTCTACCGCTGAGCATCGACCGGTAAACTATGAAGTCCTCGAGCGTCATGTCGTCCGGTAACCGCTCCGTGCTATCGGGTATATAAATGATGTGCTTAGATACGCTTTTGTCCGACCGAGGGTCTTTATTTAATACATATACCTCTCCCTTATCGCGCTTTAATATCCCGGCTATGATCTTTATGAGCGTCGTCTTTCCCGCGCCATTGGGGCCTAAAATCGTAAAGACTTTTCCTTCCGGGACGCTGAAGCTAATTCCTCTTAGAGCTATAACGTCTCCGTAGCTCTTCCGTACGTCTCTTACCTCGATTATGCTCATAAAGCTATTCTTAGGGACGGTCGTATATCGATATCTTAGATCTTTCGATCGCCCGGAGCAGATTATGTTCTTTTATGTCTTTAAACATATTCGAGACCATGAGTCTTCGCACCGCAAAGCTTAGGGACGCGATGCAGAGAAGCCTTAGGATAGATACGATCTCCGAGGCCCTCCCCGTTACGCTCGTGATCTCTCGGCTTGTTGCGATAGCTTTTATTCTCGTGGCCGTAAAGACGATTCCTTCTATTAAGTATCGGCACTACTTCGACGATTTTGTTACCTTAAGGCGGAATAATATACCTAAGTACTATTTACTAGGCCTCATTTTCATAGACGCCCCGTTAACGACGTTCCCTTATAACATCACCGTAGCGTTCCTCTTGTATAGGATCATAAAAAAGTATAACGAGCTGCTAGATGGGACGATAAAGAGCCTTAAGAACCTAGAGGAACTATTAGGTACCGAAATCTCAGGAATAGAGGAACTCAGTAAATATAGGCTCTCTTACCGGCCCGTAATCGTATCCGTTTATAACGCCTTTATACGGTTCTTGTTCCTGTTCCCCGCGTTATTATACATCGACTATAAGACCTCGAGGGGATGCGCTAGGATAGGATACTTCATGCACGCGGGCGTTACCGCGGCTATCGACAAGGACGTAAGCGTGATCATACGCTCCGATCTCGTCGAGCTCTCTCAGGGGCGCCACGAAGTGTTAAAGATCGCTAAGGGAACCGCGTTCATAACGTTCATAGGTAACGAAGTGCTATCGATACCGGCTGCGATACGGACGCATAAGATCATTAGAAGAGTAAACACTACTCTCAGAGTATGTCGCGCGACGGTGGACTCTCTAGCGTCGGCCCTAGTAATCGTATTACGATGAGTTTTTTATCGAAGACGTTCATCGCCTCCGCCATCGCCATCCTCTTATCCTTATTACTAGAGACCCCGTTCGGAATATTATTAAAGCCTACGGAGAACTTCTACGGAGCGCTCATCACCGCAGCCTTGATCGCGCCCATAGTAGAGGAAACCGTGAAGGCTCTATCCGTAATATACATAGCTAAGAGGATACACCCAGACGCGGGATTCTTCACGGGGCTATTCTTCGGTATCATAGAGACCATAATGTACGCGTTTTCATACTCAAAGACGATCGTGGAGGCTTCCGTACTAGTTACCGTAAGATTAGCCGTCTCCGTCCCTCTACATGCCGCATGCACGGCTATGTTCCTTTATGGATTATACTTACGTAAGAAGAACAGGGACACCCGGATTACTCGGATAGCGTCGGCATACCTGATACACGGTCTCTTCAACTTCTCGAACGTAGCGGCATGAAGTTTTAGATTTTTAGCCTTTAAGAGTCAATGTCCGAGATTAGGGAGAGACTCACGCGCTTTCTAGAAGCGTTCACCGAGAGGGTACCTGTAGAATACGCTGCGCTTATACACGTGCCCTCGAGAACGTACGTGACGTTTACCATTACTCCAGGAGTTACCCCCGAGTATTTTGAGGCGAACTTTGAGAGGTTCTATGGGATCCTCGAGCTATCCCTGGAGATAAGCGAATCCGGGATCTTGGGCGATCTTCAGGGAACCGTTCTTAGGGGTTCTAACGGTTATATGATCATCTCTCAACTTTCGGAAAACGTAATACTCGTGTGTGGAGGCTCCGACGTATCGTCCTTAGGGATAACGCTATTAAAGATCGTAGAACTGAAGGAGCTAATAAGAAGAAGGTCTGAGCGACCGCTACGAGGAAGAACGTTAAGAACCCTTTTAGGTGGCTCTCCGGGGGCCTCATGGGTCTTTTTAGATAAGCCTCTATGAGCTCAGCGAGGGCGAGGGCCTCTAAGGCTATGGAGTTCACCATTCCCACTAGAGCCCCCCTGAGCCTCTCCATTAGCGACTCGTACTTCCGCTCGCTCACGAGCTTTGCGTCTATCGAGACGTTCGTAAGCCTATACACGTAGCTATGGGTGAGGAAGCTTATTACGCATAAGTTCCGGGGCAAACGAAGCCGTAAAGAGATCGAGAGTATCTCTTCAGGCGACGTCTTATACGCGGCTGAGCCTATAGAGGAGACTAGAAGATATACGCGTAATGCGTATAGCGCGGCCGATTCTAGGTTCGCGATCAACGCTTGAACGGCGAACGTTAGGAGCGAGAACGTTATAGCTAGTAATAGGCTCCTCCGGGCTCTTATCGATGCCGCTATGATCGTCGACAGGATCGACGCTTCGAGTTCGTGATGGGTAACTATCCGTAAGCTTAAACCTATCAGGGCCGCTTTCCTCATACACATCACCCGATTGAACCCGAAGTCTCGGCCCGTAGATCTTTATCGATTCCCGCTCATTCGTAGCGATATACACGGACGCCTCTTGGGACTTCTTCTCGATGAGCTTAAGAACGCGCTCGCGTGCTTGGTCATCTAACCCTTTAAACGGTTCATCCAAGAGGTATACGCTCGCTTTCCTCTGTAACGTGGCGACGACGGAGAGCTCCTTCTTCTGTCCGAAGCTTAGCCTCCGTATCGGTCCTTTGTATATCCGATTCGCTTCCTCCTCCGCTTTAGGTTTATGTAGAAACAAGTTAGGATCGCTCGGTAAGTAGGCGACGCGCATCTTCTTTCTTAACTTCTTAAACATCTCCCTCAATAGAGTAGTCTTCCCTCCACCGTTCGGGCCGCGTATGGGAACGATTCCTCTCTTAGCTAGGGGTACACGAACGCGTTTATGAAAGATATCTACTTCTATCTCTCCCCCCTCCCACCGGGACCTTATGATCACTTCCTTCCTCTTCTTCGCCTTCTCTAACGTACCGTTCACTATAGCCGCGTGAGCCTTACCGAAGAACTCCCGCCTGTGTTCGAACACCAACGTAGGCTCCTCCAAATCCTTTATTAGCCTCGCTACCCTTAAGGCCCGCACGGGATCTAAGCTACTTAAGGGCTCATCGAGGATATATCCGAGCGGTTTCGTCGCGAATATAGCCGCGAGAATTACCCTAAGCTTCTCTCCGTCGCTGAGCGTATTTATGGGTCTTTTAATTATATCCCTCAGGTCCCGCTCGTACGCTAGCTCCCTAATTCTCCTTTCGGCCGCTTTACCCGTGACACCCGAGCGCCATAAGTGTATCTTTATTTCCCCCTCCGGAGTAGAGCCGAGGTAACGTCTGAAGTGCTCTTGAAATATTATCCCAACGTCCTTCAGAGGACCTTTAAGAGGATCTTGATCGTATACGATAGCTTCCCCCTCGACGCTCATGTTCCTAACGTTCCGGACGCCCGAAAGGACGCGAAAGAGCGTGCTCTTACCTCCCCCATTAGGTCCCGTAAGTACGTACGTCTTATCGTCCATGATCCAATAAAAACCTCTTAGAACCCGTTTTCTTCCATATCCTGCCCACAGGTTCTTAGTCCGAGCGTACATAGGAGCTCACTCTCCTCCGCTACGCGATAGGCGTATATGGCTACTGATGAGTTAATAGCCCCCTGCACAAGGTTGAACAAGAATATCACCGAGGCGAGTTTAATTCCTACTGGTACGCCCCGAACTAAAGGTATCGTAGCCCGATCGAAGAACGTCATAAACGCCGCGCGTAGAAAGCTCGAGGAGAGCCGTGGCAAGGGGCGGTCCCTCAATAAGTATAGGAACACCACCTGAGAAGCTGCGGCTACGACCTTGTATACCATACCTAGAGGATCTCCCTTAACCGCTACGATCGCTAGCGCTAGGCCCCGAACGCTTAATAGTCCCCAATATACGTCTAGAATTAGCGTGAGCACTAAGACCGGAGCCTCAGCGATGTCGAACTTTAGGAACTCCGCTCCGGGCATAGGTATACCCGGAATCATCTCGAGAGCGGCAGATAGAGCTCCGAATAACGAGACTAGCGCGATTTTACGCGAGTCCATCTTCAGGATGCGCGTTTGCATATGATAACTGCACCCCTCTGTGAGAGGTTCCGAGCGTTTTCCTTTTAATAAATCACTATTTCTATCCTCCTCTTATGAGACGTGCGCTCGTTATCTTCATTATTCTAGCCCTCGCTATACCGCGGTTCATACTTCCCGCTTCCGCCGCTACGTCCCACTCTTACCCCACTCTCTCGTACGTATCTCACGACATCACCGTGGATCCCGAGGTGTATCACTCCGTAGGAAACGTGTACATCGTAGAGTTCGAGACGATGCACGCGAAGGACATGTTCGTACAAATGGTGAAGAGCAAGGCGATCGTACTGCCGCCCGGAGTGAAGTTCCTACACGCGTACAAATACATGCCCTTCGTCCTCCTAGGAGGTGACGCTAAGGTAGTCGTAGAGTACGTGAAGCACATACCTGGAACCACCGCGATACGGGCTAACAAGAAGTTCTACCTAGAGCGGAACCTTAACCCCGAGAACCCCGTCCCTAAGAACCTAGGAAACGTATTAAAGCTCGGGGCTCAGACGTTCCGGAACGCTGGGTACACCGGAATGGGAATCGTGATCGCGATCATAGACACCGGAATACGGAAGGACCACCCCGAGTTCAACTACGATAACGGAACGTGTAAGGTGCTATACGAGGAGAGCTTCGTCCTCACGATATACGGTTACGACTACAACGAGACGAACCCCGACGACGGTGTAGGACACGGAACCATGGTAGCCGGAGCCGCCGCCGGACTAGGGAAGCAGCCCGACGGTCAGGGAGTGGCCCCCGATGCCGCTCTAGTGAACCTAAAGGTGTTCCCCGCTGGAGAAAACACCTACGCTACCTCCGCCGGAATCATCGCGGCCATCGATCGCGCTATAGAACTAAAGACCTCCGGTCAGGTGGACATAAACATCATAAACATGTCCTTAGGAGGATCCCCCGGAATTCACTTCGATCCCGAGATAGCGGCCGTAAGGATAGCTACCGAGCACGGCATAGCCGTAGTAATAGCCGCCGGAAACGAGGGAGACAACGGACGCGCCTCCGGATACGTATCCGCTCCCGGAATAGCCCCTCTAGCGATCACCGCCGGAGCCGCTTATAACCGGAACGCCACCGTAGAAGGATACTCCAGCCCCGGACCTACTCCTCGGCTAGGAGTGAAGCCCGACGTGATGGCTCCTGGAACCGGAAGCTATCCGTGTCCGCCCTTCGTGAGCGACTACCTCTATCGCGCCGCCTCCGGTACCAGCTTCGCCACGCCTCATATATCCGGATCCGTAGCCCTACTACTACAGTACATCTATGCTCACGATCCTAACGTAGATGCGGTAGCGGCCATCGGATACGCTAAGGCCACCCTCATGAAGAGCGCTGTGCACATAATTAAGGACGCTAAGACGAACGTCACCTTCGATGAGCTACGGACCGGAGCCGGATTCGTGAACCTCACCGCCGCTTATGAGATACTCTCCGCTAACCCCGAGCCCGGATTCGTCTACGTCCTACCCACGCACTTACCTATAGGTATAACGTTCAACGGAAGCTATCCGATCGTCGGTCCGTTCTTCCCCGCGAGTGTCTTCTATACCGGACAGGAGATCACCGTAAACTTCACCCTCACCTCCGGAGTGGCTTACGACGTACACGTGGTCCTAACCGGAGATCTAGTAAACGCTCTAAACGTGACCTCCGAGACGAGCTTTACGATGGAGATACCGACGACGACGTACACGTTCAGGGCCATAATCACGGCCGGAGCCGGAACTTACACCGGATCGATCGACTTCGTAGCCGCTAACGGAACCGTGCTCTTCGAGGTACCCGTGGTGCTCGACGTCGTTGGCGAACCTGTAGCTAAGATACTACGGGACCTACACCACACCGACCGGGGAGTGGACACGCCTTACGGACAGTTCTCGCTCTTCGCGATCGCCCTGCAGGAGGCCGGAATAGCTATAGATATACTAGACCCCGCTGAGGACTTCACCCTCGACGCGGTTCAGGGATACGACCGGATCTTCACCGGAGACTTCGCCTCCGGAGTATCCCTAAGCGCGGACGACGCTAAGACGTTCATCGAATACATAC
>JAMOTR010000033.1 GCA_027068385.1 Candidatus Heimdallarchaeota archaeon | reverse complement strand
GGGAACCTCACCGAACCCTTCTACCTTTATTATTACTATAGGTTCTATTCCGAGCTTCTGAGCGTAATAATAATCGAACGGAGCATGCGCGGGCACGCTCATCACCACGCCAGTTCCTACCCGCGGATCCACGAAATCCGCCGGATATATCTTCACGCGACGGTTCACGAGCGGGGCGATCACCTCTTTACCCTCGAGCTCGGAGCCTTTGAACTCCTTAATCTCACGCACCTCGAAGTTCTGTTCCCTCAACTTCATCGCGGCCTCTTTCGTTATTATCCGCTTCTCCCCGTTCACCTCCGCGAGCACGTACGTAGCTTCGGGATTTACCCGTAGATTCGTTACCCCGAATATCGTCTCGGGCCTATATGTAGCTATAGGATAAACGATTCCCTCGTCGTCGCGGAACTTTATTACCCGCACTTCCGTAGGCGAGACCCCCTCGCCCACGAGCCTATCGTGATCTTGAATCGTGGTCTTCTCCTTGGGACACCGTACGACCGGGTGAGGGCCCTGCTTCACGTATCCCATATCGCGCAGCCTCAGGTATTGCCGCCTGATGAACGCGTCGTAATGCGGGTTATATTCCGTAGTGATGAACGTGCGTCTCCGATCCACGGAGGCTCCGTAGCGTATTAGATGTTCTTTAGCCGCTTTAGGGAACACCTCGAGCCGATGTTTGGGATCCGCGAACTTCGGAATCTCCTCCTCCGGTATCCCCATGAGCTTCATGATCGCTATCTGCTTCGGATCTCCCTCGGCTATGCGTCTAGCGGCACCCACTATGGGACCGCCCGTACAATGAAACCCCTGAGGGAAAAGCACGTTATAACCGCGCATCCTCCGGAACCTCGCGGCAACGTCCGCGCGGCCGAACGTGAATGCGTGACCAATGTGTAGATAACCGTTCATGTAGGGGTAAGCGAACGTGACGAAGAACTTCGGACGCCCGTCAGGGTCCGCCTCGAAGACTTTATCCTCGAGCCGTTTTTCCTGCCGCTTGCGCTCTATCTTCTTAAAGAAGTCGACGTTAACCATCTCATCTTTAATCGCTTCTCTCTTTATACTTCCTAAGACTTCTAGTCATGATCGACGATATAATAGAGGAGTATCGCGCGACGTTTAAGGAGGAAATACCTAAGGAAGTCTTAGAAGAACTCTCTAAAAAATACGACGAGGATGGTTTGAGACGCATCTTAGGAATCTCCGTAGCGCGCGGTAAGAGAGTATCTAAGCTCTCGGAAGTGAAGACCGGTGATTACGTTAGGCTAAAGATAGTAAAGAAACGGGGCGAGAAGGACGTTCAGGAAAAACATTTGATATCTTATATCGCGAGCGACGGTACGGACTTTTGCGTCCTCACCGATCGGGCTAATAAGGGTCTTCAGGAGGGCTCTCGGTACATTATAGGACCCGTGAGGATACGCGAAAAACAGAGACCTACGTATCTCGGTAATAGGAGGATACATGAGCTCTACATCTATCAATCGACCGACGTGTTCAACGTGTACTATCGGAAGGAAGTGGAGCTTGAGGAGTTCGAGATAGACCCGAGACCTTTCGCGTATAAGTACTTCCTCGCCTCCATTAAAGGTAGGGTGAAGAGGGTAAGGGATAACGCGATAGTGCTCGCTACCGACTACGGTGACGTATACGTAAGGGCTCCTAAGTATCTATTATCGAAGGCTCCCCAGGGGAGTCTAGTAAAATTATATGGGGTACACCCGGATAAGAACGGACTAGCGTTGTCGGAAATAGGTAAGATAGAAGTGCTCGAGGAGGCTAAGACGAGTAAAATAAGAGGGGTCTTGATCGACGTCGTAAGGAAGGTCTCTATGAGTAAGAACCCCTACATAATCTACGTCTTATACGACGGTTCCTCCCTCTTGAAGGCGTTCAGTCGGGAGTCTTCGAAACCGGAGGCGGACGTCGGAGACGTAGTAGAAATAGTCGGACGCCCGATCTCCAAAGGAATTACCGTAGATAACATAGAGGTGATCTCGAAGGGCGTCGTGAAGAACGTAGAAGGGATCATAAAGGGCGTGGAAGAGGTATCTAAGTTCTCCCCTAAGTACCTAGTGAAGCTCGAGGGGGCGCGCGTGTTCACCGATACTAAGTACTCTGAAGGCTCCCCCATATCCATAAAAGCGCGCGGCAACGATCTAGAGGGGACGTTCGTGGGGAAGGAAATCGAGGAGAACGTGGCTACGGTGGTGAACGTTGAGTACGACGAAGAGAATGACGTATCGGAGATCATCATAGACGACGGTGAGAATCAGATCGTGATCGAACTAGAGGGAGACAAAAGGGACCTCTTGGGTAAGGACGTCAAGATAATCTACGACGAAAAAGGAAACGTTAAGGATCTCGTTCCGATACGAACTTCCATTTTTATCTTAGAAGGTAAGGATGAATGAGGGGGACGGATGTTCGGGTGATCCTCGTAGGTCTACCCCGTTCGGGAAAGACCAAGTTAGCGCACGCGGCCGATCGGTTCGTAAGCGACTTCATAGAGACGGCTAGAAAGAAGCCCCAGCTTCATGACCCATATTATTTATACGCCTCGTTGTATCGTAAGGTCTCTAGGGAGGGGCTATCCGATATAGCGGAGAACTTAAGCCTGTTAGATGCGAACCTCAGGAGTTATCGGGACACGAAGGTTTTAAGGGAGCTATCTAAGCGCACCACCACTCAACCTATACCTTTAGGAACGTTTAGCCGCGAGGAGACGGGGATGGAGTTAAAGTCATTCGCGATTACTGGTATCGATGGGCGTTATAATTTGTTCGTGTTTGATATGCTCGGTCAGGATTTTGAGAACTTCTTCCGGAACTTCTTAGCCGATAAGAGCACGATGTTCTTAGGTAACGATAGAGATGAGATCGTAAGGATAATGTCTAGCGGATTCCTCGAGTTTATCTCCGCTTATTTACCTAACTCTGAGGTCATACATAGATTAGAGAAGATCAAGAGGGCTAAGGACCTAAAGTCCTTCTTCTCGTGGGCGAGGGGAGCAGTTCGGAAGGCGTTCCTCGGTGAGTCTACCATAAACACGACCGACGTTCCTCTAATAGTATTGTTCTCCGCACTAGCCGGACTCTTCGACGATAAGGTGAAGACGGCTATCCTCTTAGTATACGGCCCCGATACTTTAGAGGACAATAGGGGCATAGAGGAGTTAAAGATGTTCCGCAGGATCGCTCTAAACACCAGGTCTCTCGTATCGAACGCGCCAGAAATACTAGGGATCACGCACGCGAAGATAGACTTAGCTTATCGCATCTTCGTGGAGAGATTTGAGAAGGACCCGGTAGAATTAGAGACGCGGAAGGAGTTCATCAAGCGCTACGTCTCTCATAAGCTTATAGGTCCTTATACGATCAAGAGCATACACGCCTCGATCCACGACCCGACTCTTTCTAAGAGGCTTCAAGATCCTATAGGAAGCGTAGTGCCGGTCGACGTCCCCTATAACGTCGTCGCTCCCATATACGCCCTCTTCGAGATCGCGACTACCGGTAAAACGACGATACCGAAGGAGTTATACGCTAGGACTATGCCTTATCCTTACGCTCATATTTACTTCGCTCTGGAGGGTGGATTATGATGGAGGAGACGTTTGAGACTCGTTTAGCCGCGTACGGTTTTTCACTAACGCGCTCGGACTACGTATTAGAGAACGTACGTTGTGAAATAAGATCGTTTGGTCCCCGTCACTTGAGGGTAGAAAGCTGCGTGAGCGACGATGAGCGGATCAACGAGAAGATGTTAAGAAAATACTCCGAAGGTGTAGAGCGGCGCATACTCGTAGGCTTCGAGGAGTTCGATCTCGCGCGGATCGGGACGGTCGACGCGGGGGCTAGGAAGGAAAGATACATAGAGGCGCGGAGGTTCGACATAAGTAGCCCCATAGATCTATCACTCCTAAACGCCTACACGCTCGGCATAGATCTAGAGCCCATATCTCCGGAGCGGCCTTATGAGGGGTTCGTTGATCCTTACGTGTCCTCAATAGCCTCGGCCGTGTTATTAGGAGAACCGAGGAACGTGTACGTTCCTAAAGAAAAAATAGATGACCCAGCTTTTCACGTATCGATACTCAGATACACGCCTTCTTACCCGCTTAAGTTCGTGTCTTTAGATACTAACGCGAGGAGGGAATCGAAGGCTTATATACGCGTCTTTATAGGCCCCCATAGGGAATTCTTAGAAACTCTATACGCGAAATACTTGAAGGCCGTAGGTAAGCCCGAGGCTCTGAGGGACTTCGTAGACGCGATACTATACGCGGTGAGCCCTAAGAAGGATCTCATAGCGAAGATCGCGGACGCGGCTACGGTGTTGTTCATAGCGAAGCACGTAGATTTCGAGAAGGCCGTAGAGGAGCTCGATGAGGATCTCGCGAGGAGTTTAGGTAAGATATCGAACAGCGTATCGAAGAACGACGTTAGGCTCATAGCGCTCCTAGTTTCTTCAAAAGGGTTCGAGAAGGAAGCGATTGAAGGGGCGGACGGTAATTACGAGCTCGTCTCTAGCCTCATATCCGTCGGTTATTCTAAGCTCAACCGTGGCGATTATAAGACGCCCATAAGGATCGCTAAGGCGGTACTCGAGTACGATCCCGAATTATCCCTAGCGTTCATGTTGGATATCGCGATGAGGAGACCGGAGTCTAGGGACTATCTAAAGAGGGAGCTATATACGGTATTTCCGCTACTAGATTACTCTAGGATGTCCGAGGCGGGGCTAACGACCCTATTGTACCTAGCGGACATGTTAAAGATACCGGATGAGAAGCTCCTAGAGATCGCTCCCAAGATAGTTAAGAGGGCGTGTGAGATATACGAGAGGACGTACTCGGAAAAGAGAAGGAGGATCTTCGAGGAGGAGAGGCCCGTGCTACCGATACTGTTCTCTTTGATGTTTAAGGTGTTACCTCCTCCTAAGGAACTAAAGAACGATAAGGATGTAGCGGAGACGATAAGGAACATACTCTATACGTTGCGTAGCGATCTTACGTACGCCCGGTACGAGCTCTCTAAGGTATTCGAAGGATACGTGAGGAACGTCGGTATACCTCCGCTTCTAATGATACCCGCGGGTATGGTCTCGGAATACATAGAGGAAATACTCAAGAGGGTAGCGTCCGAAGAGTATAGGCGGTACCTCCCGGTACCTAGACTAGAGCGGATATCATCGTTCGCGCCTGAGTTAGAGGAAGAATATGTATCTATTAATAAAAACATCAAGGAACTCCGCGCTCAGATCATGGAGTACTTAAAGAAGGAGCGTGAACGTAAGGGTCCGGGCGAAGGCGAAGGCGACGAAATAGTGTAAGAATCCCCGCAGATAGGTGTTTTTACCCGCTATCTTCGAGGCCCTTAAGTCGAGTATCGCGGATAGGGCGAGATATACTATGAGCGAAGCGACCCGACCTTTCCGTCCTAGAAAGTGAAGAAAAGCCCATAAAATACCTACTATGAACCCCGCTAGGAGCTTTACGAACGTCACCGCTTGTTTTACGTCCTCCATTGCTCATAGTATCTGTACGTTCCTAAAGCCGTACTCCTCCTTGAGTATCTTCGCGACTTTATACTTATGGTCCCCCTGAAGTATGATCTTGCCCTCCTTAGCCGTACCGCCGCACGCGAGGCGACGCTTTAGTTGGCGCACTAGCTGTTTTAAGTCTATTCTCCCCTCGAGCCCTATGATCTCGGTAACGATCTTATTACGCTTCACGATCTTCGTCTGTATTATTATAGGCTCTTCTTCAGTCGCTATCCTCTCGACGTCCACACCCGTGAACATCTTATAAGGATCCTCGAACTCGTCCCTCGACATCCCGTAAATTCTCGTTCGCGGCACGATTTAAAACATTCATACGAATTCGGGCCACGGCTCAGTCTTAACGTCTATAATACGTAACATCGCCTTTATCTCGTGAGCTTTCTTCGTTATGTTCTCGACGAACGTGACGTTCAGGAGCTTAAGCATGTTCCTATATTTAAGGACGGGGAAGGCCCCGAATTCGTATAGTATCTCCGTGATCTTACGCGCTAGCTCATTACCCTTCTTATCTAGGTCCGTGAGCACGATTTGTCTACGGCCGAAGAGCGTAACGGACTCCAACAATACAGACCTAAGCGTCCTACGCTTACGGTTTATGATCACGTAGTTGCCGAAGCCGAACGCCTCCTCAAGAGCGCTTACGTCGTGTTTACCCTCTACTAATATGGGACTCCCGAGGCGAACCTCCTCGTAGAACTTCCTCACGATCCTCTCTAAGTTCTCCGAGGGCCTCCTCTTAAGCTTGCGTATCTTATATTCTAGTTTATGTTCACGGTGTAGTTCGTCGATATAACGCATGAAATAAAAAACTCGTAAGTTTAATTCTCTCACCGCCTCTTCGGGCGTCCTCGCGTCAGTAATGATTATCCTTATACCGGACGCCTCGAGGATCCTTCCGGAATTCGGTCCCACGGACTTAGCGATCACCACGTTCACTCCCTCGCGCACTAACGCGTTCGCGGCTAGCACTCCGGAGCGTCTTGCACTCTTAGCTCCGGGATTCTCTATGAACCTCCGAGATCTTCCGTCGAAGATGCAGAAGTATTTAGCACGACCGAAATGCGGAGATATAGGAGCATTTGGAGACGGCTCTTCGCACGGAACAGCCACGAGCATCTCATTCTTTACCTCACTCCTTATACGCCTCTTCGTCGAGACGGTAATGTTAGCGGTACTATCGGGTAAGGGAGGTACAGGAAAAACTACGGTATCCGTCCTCCTATCCTACGCGTTCTCGAGGCCCTTAGTGGGAGCGGACGTGGAAAGTCCGACGACGATGATCGTGTATGGCGATCGCATAATTAGAAGAAGGCCCGTGTATCGGAGGCACGCGAAAGTGATCGAGGAGTCTTGCGTCTCCTGCGGAACGTGCGCGAGCGTGTGTCCGTTCGGCGCTATACTCATGCTCGGAAAGGCATACGTCGATCCGGAGGCGTGCGAGGGGTGCTTAGCGTGTTTAGACTCTTGTCCTACGGGTGCGATCATAGAGGAGAAGGTAGAGGTGGGCGAGATCAGATACGGTAAACGTGTGGTCGAGGGTGCCTTAAAGCCCGGGGAGAAGGAGAGCCGGGTGGTGTTAGAAGAGGTGCTAAAGGAGGCTCCCGAAAATAGCATCATAGATGGGGCTCCCGGTACCTCCCCTTTAGTTTATAGGATCGCTAGGAGA
>JAMOTR010000032.1 GCA_027068385.1 Candidatus Heimdallarchaeota archaeon | reverse complement strand
CTGCGGCCACCGCTAGGCGTTGTAGTTCCCCTCCGGATAACTTACTCACAGGCCTATCTAATAGATGTTCTAGGAAGAGGTCGCGCGCTATTTCCTTAGCTACACCGCGCTCATCGAAGCGCTTTAAGAGCTCGCCTGCCGTCCCTTTGAACGCCTTCGGTATTAATTGAATCTCCTGAGGCTTCACCGAGGCCCTAATCGATCCGCTAGCGAGGCGCTCTAAATAGCGTTGTATTTCCTTTCCACGGAAGCGTCTTAAAATTTCTTCCCGCGACGCTTCTTCCTTACCCAAGTTTGGCTTCAGCTTCCCCGATAATATCTTAATGCTCGTTGTTTTACCCACACCGTTCGGTCCTACGAGTCCCACTACCATACCGTCGCGCGGTACAGGGAGGCGAAAGAGGGCGAACCCGTTCTTGCCGTAGCGATGAACGAGTTCCTCTTCCCCTAGAGCTTCCGGGGTGTTTACGATCGTTATAGCCCCGAACGGACATTTCTTCACGCATATTCCGCACCCGGTACAAACGTCCTCGAGTATGATCGGCTTTCCGTCCTCACCCATCACTATCGCCTCGATCCCGGAGAGATTCATGGGGCAATACTTGATACACTCGTGGCCGCACTTCTCGGGGGAGCATCTCTCGTAGTCGATCACGGCTAATCTCATCGTCTTCTCGAGACGCGGTAAAAAGAATTTAGCTACCTTCTCCCGATAAAGAAAAAGAACTATTTTGACGTAATAAAAAAGATAATAGAACGTTTCTAACCTCCTATGAAATCTCCGCTAGAAAGCATACTTACGGCTATGATGGACGCTAGGAAGGGCATGGAAAAGCTTAAAAAGAGCATAGAGGCGAACCGCGATTTCGTCGTTAAGGATCCTCTAGCTAAGTCTATCGCTATTATCTACGACTACTATACTTTTAAGCATACCGACCTCGTAAAGAACTACCTACACAAGGACGAAATCGACGATATAGTATATAAGAAGTCCCGTAACGACGTCGATCACATTTACGTAGACGCTGAAGGAAACGAGGTGAAGATACCCAAGGAAATCTCCCTAGATCAACTCCTTTTTATCGCTTATATGCTCGACGTTAGTTACTCCGCCACGATTAACGTGCTTCAAAGCTTAAAGAAGGCGCTCGCTTATTCCTCCCGCTTAACCGGGCCGTACAAGTCCTTAATGAAGGTAGTTGTAGCTAATCTTAAAATAGTGGGTTATAATGGAGATATCCCCGAAGACGATATTAAGGATTACCGTAGACACCTGAGGGAGAATTTTGAGATCGTATACGATAACGTAGCCCTCTTCACCGGTCCTCTAGAACTCTTCGGAAGACCCATAGCGAGCTCCATAAAATACATGTTCGCGGAGACCGCCTACATCCTAGAGGCCTATGACCTGAGCTCCAAGATCTACTCTACCCTTCCGCTGCGGGATCTAAAGACCGTGAACGTATCCGTTAAGAACAAGTTCTACGACGCCTCTTATAAGGCCTTAAGGCGGTTTTCCCTTAAAGGCGAGTTCGAGAACGCGATGGAGATCTACGACGGTCTCATAAGAGCTAAGGTCTTATACCCCTCTGAGCTCGTTCATACCGATAAGTTAGACATCGAATACTTTAGATCCCTGAGCCTCTTTCGTCTCGGTCGCGTCGGTGAGGCGATGGTGTTGTACGATTATATTCTCGATAAGCTCAAGAAAGGGGAATACGACAAAGACCTTCAGATAAACGTAAATAAGACTAAGGAGACCTTGAAGTACGAGCTAAAGGTTTCTCTAGCCCTTACCGGAAACACCTCTGCGGCTTCCTCTCACTTTTTCTAGATAAAAACTTCAGACGTACCTAAACACGTACGTCACAGACTTTTTATCGTCGTTAAGCTGAACGTCCACCAGTTCGGCCTTATCGAACCCTTCCTTCTTAGCGCTGATGTTCGAGTACGCGTGTACGACTATATCCGGCTTCTTTCTTTTATATACCCTCATAGCCGTCTCTTCATCCTTAAACACTAATACGATAGATATTCCGTCACTCGTATCTAACGCTACGAAATCCTCTATGAGCGGGCTACTCTTAAGCCTCTCCTCTATGATGTTTAAGATTATTAGATAGTCCTGAAACCTGTGTATGTTCTCTTCGATCCTCTTTATTAATACGTCCATCCGGTCTTCCCCGAACACTTTAAACGATAGCGGTAATAGCTTCTTACTCCGAATAATAGTAAACTCCTCCAAGGACATCGCCTCATTAATATTGATATCTCTATCTACGACCTTCTTCACGTCTATACATTCGATCTTATCATGTACCTTACCGGAGGCGTCGTAAGCCCCTAAGATCTTAGCTAATAAGGCTAGACCTCTAGCTACGTCTACGCCCTCTTCTTTAGCTTTAAGGATGTATTCTTCTATCGTATCGCCACACACTTCGCAGAGATATTTAAAAATAAGCGCTATCGAATCGTGTTCCATTCATTCAATTTACGTTTGAGTAAAAATCAGTTTCTTTTGATCATCCTATACACGTATTTAACACACTCATTATCGATTTTTTCTCCTCTTACGAATTCGACGTCGTCATAACCGTATTTCTTAGCTATAGCGTAAGCGGCTGTACCGGAATTAAAACCTCCGTATGTGAGCCTAGCTAACGCCTCTACGATCGAGGGATCTTTGTAACATAGAGTCACTTCGACGAGGTCGTCCTTAACGGAAATATCATATCTAATTAAACGGGGATCGGTTTCCCGAGAGATGGTCGCTATCTTTAGTACCTTATTTACGTCCTTTATTTTATCGTAGATGTGCTTACGAACTACCTTAGCGCTCCTTCCGAATATATCTTCTATCGTGTGCAAGAACCTCTTTTCCCGTATGGATACGCATTCGACAGAAGGCTTACCGTAGACGTAATTCTCATCATATCCCTCCTTTATGTTAAACGCTTTTACGAAGTCTATGCATTTATATTTTCTTGGGACGCGTCCCGACTCGTAGATCCCTAGTATAGCTCCTACGGTGGCGACAAGCGCGTTCGGATCAAAACGTACGTCTGAGACCTTAGAAATAGCCTTTCTTATTAGAGCGTTAACGCCCTCTCCAATCAAATCACAGAAGGTGTCGATATATGTATCAAGAACGATCTTCCGCTTCCTAAGCTTATCTAGGTCTATCATATGATCTAAGAAATATAATTCTCTTAATTAATCCAGCCGTTCGAGATTATGAATGACGTCGAAAAAGCGCTAGACAAGCTATACGAAGAACTCTCTACGGAGGCTATAGAGACCATAATAAGACGTCTACCCGAGGCAAAGTTCGACGAGGAGAGGGCTAAGAGGGTAGCTAAGAAGCTTGTAGAGGTATTAGACGGGCTCATTAACGCGCTCTTAAGAATTAACGCGGTCCCTATAGGAAAGGAGCTCGCGGATGCCGCATTAGAGTTCTTACGTAAATATGAAGGGCGCGAGTTTAGGGTATACGAGGCATACGTATATTATTTCCTAGCGGAACTCGGTATAGACCGCCCGAAGAACCTCGAGAGGGCGTTCTCATTATTACTCGAGAACAGGGTCGATAACGAATTATACGCGTACGTAGCCTCACGCGTCGGAATCTCCCTCATGAAACGGTATGAGGTAAACGGGATGATAACGAAGGCAAAAGAAACGGCCGAGAAGATCGTATCCGCTTTGTCGGGGTTAGAAAGATACCTAGAGGGAGATTCTAATTTACTCGTATTCGCAGCTCGCGCGATAGACGTGGGATTTGAGGATACGGAACGCCTGCGTAGCATGCTCGAGAGGTTAGGATTCATATCCGGGGATAGATTAATGGTGCCGAGCTTCGTGGCCGCGGTGTTCCTTAAGGATATGATGATGTTAGCGAAGAGGCTCGGACTTAAATTCCCTCGATAAACGCTGTAAATCCCTTATACGATCTTCACATGGCTCTGGACGTAAGGGCGCTAAGGGGAGAGATAGAGAGACAGATTAGGGTCGCTAAGAATACCGGTAAGATAATAATGGGAATACGCAGCGCGCTACGCGCGATTAAGAGAGGGAAGCCCGCGGAGCCTAAGGTCATCATCATAGCCGAGAACGCTCCGGAGCTAGAGCGCCTTAAGTACTACGCTAAGGTGTTTAACATACCCTACATAATATATCCCGGGACCTCCATAGAGCTCGGTGAGGTATTAGATAGACCTCATCCCGTAAGCGTGATTACCGTAATAGATTTAGGCTCCTCAGAACTCTTGAGGCTAGCGAAGAGGGAAGAATGAGTTTTTAGGAATCAATTATGCGCGCCTTTATAGCCGTAGATCTAGAAAACGAGGAGGTTCGTAGTAGGCTAGAGAGGGTACAGAAGGTTATGGAGAGCACGGGAGCGGTGATGAAGCTCGTGGAACCGCGGAACTTCCACGTCACTCTGAAGTTCTTAGGTGAGATAAACGAGGACCTCGTACCTAAGATAGAATCCTTACTCAGAGAAGCTATAGATCTTAGGCCTTTTACCGTCACCTTCAAGGGACTCGGAGCCTTTCCGAACAAGTATCGCCCGCGCGTCGTGTTCGTTAACGTGCGTTCGGATGAGATGAGTAAACTCATGGAGCTTGTAGATAAGACCGTACATAAGCTCGGGTTCGAGTTAGAACGCAGAGGATACGTGCCTCATCTCACGATCGCGCGCGTGAAAGCTAGAGGATATCTACTTACGGACCTAATAGAAAAATACGAGGAAGAGGAGTTCGGAAGCATGCTCGTAAAGGAAATAAGGCTTAAAAAGAGCAAGCTCACGCCTCAAGGTCCGATATACTCGACGATATTCTCTATTCCTTTAGAAGGCGAGTGACGACGTCGTATAGAGCGTTACCCTCACCGGATACTATCCGATCCGCGGCTTTTTTAGCGAGCTCGTGACCGTCCTCCGGGGCCGCTTTTATCGAGGCTATCGAGAAGAGCTCAAGATCGTTGGGGCCGTCCCCTATAGCTACGACGCGATCCGTCGGTATACCTTCCTTCTCTATGAGCCGTTTTAGCGTCTTTCCTTTCGAGACATCTTCTGGGAGTATGTGTATAGCGAATCCCGAATACGCGACGCGCACCTTAAACCCCCTCGAGCGTAGTTCTTCCTCTATTTTCTTAGGATCCCCCTCGGGCTCGAACACGTAATCGATCATGCGCCGATAGTTCCGGGGCTTCGGTTTTAATCCGAGTACTTCCTTAGCATATTCAAACGCCTTCTTAGATTCCTCTGGATCACCGAACTTCCTCTCTATGACACCGTGTTTCCCCACGATACATCCGTTCTCTGCTATTACGTAGTCCCTCATTCCCGTATATTTTGAGATCGTAGAGGCTACGGGAAAAGCGTTTCCCGTGGCTATCCATATACGTATATCCGCCTCCCTAGCGAGCTTTACGGCCTCTAGTACCTTAGGAGATAATAATAAGTCCCTAGAGGTAAGGGTTCCGTCTAGATCCGTAACGATTAGCCGCCTCATACCCTTGCACCGAGCTCTACGAGTTCTAACTTTATTAACGCCTCACGAAGATTCTCACCCGCCGTTACGACCCCGTGATAGAGCATTAGTACTACACCTTTTTCGTCCATCGCCTCGGCTACGGCTTTAGCTAACTCTAAGGATCCCGGGGGATAGTATGGGACTACAGGAACCTCGTGGTATTTTCCCTCGTAATCTGGAACCTTAAACGATTCTCCTTTATGTAGCCTCGAGCAAGCTATTGGGGGATGAGCGTGTATGATCGCTTTCCGCTCCGTCCTTTTGTATATCTCAGCGTGCATGAAGCTCTCTGAGGAGGCTTTTGGATGGCGGGGATCGTCGATGGGGACGCGTATTATTTCGTAAGGCGTGACGTCCCCCAGGGTCTTGAACCCGAGTTTCTTCGGAGTGATCCGCATGTATTCTCCCGACCTCACGCTCACGTTCCCCCCGTTCCCTATTGTGAGGCCCTTTTCGTATATCTTATGAGAAAACTCGGCCACCAGATAGTAGAGCATAAGGTATCGTTAGAGGAGATAAAAAATCAAACCCGTATTATTATCGGCTTAAAGCGCTCTCCTGACCGGGAAAGGTCGAGCTTAGAGAAGAACTCTATCCGATGAAGCCTTATCGCGTGTAGCGAAGCGGATATAGACTCTATTACGAGTACTAGTATCTGACCCGTTAGATATATGAGGACGGACGCTATGGGGTTTGAGGCCGACATAGCCATCCCTATGAATACGGAAGAGAGGAGCATGTGGGAGAGGTTTAGCGCTAGAAGCCTAAGGTACGACACGGTGTTGCTTAAGCTCGTGATGAACGATTCTATGAAGTGTATGAACCCTGCTTCTATGAGCGCGTCGAAGAGCGGTATGTTATGATGTTTTGCGATGAAATAGGAGCCGGGGAACATCAAGGAGCCGATGAGTATCGCTAGGATGAGGAAGTGCTTCTGGAATTCGAGGTAAAAGTATGCGTCTAGGATCTTCATACCCGGGAACCGTTTCCGATATAGCGACGGAGATATTACCTCGCGCAAGAGTATTAGATATCCTATGGGGCCTATGAAGAGGTTATACGATATAAGCCGGGGGAGGGACACGAAGGCCGCCCGGTAGTAGTCCCCCTTCTTTATCTTATCGTATACGTTCAACAGAAGCCCCCGGGAGATGTGTAGCACGGCTATGATGAGAGACGCGTATTGTAGCATCATGATACGCTGTTCGAAATCGCCCGCAGCGAGTCCTAATAGAGGGATATAGTGAGCTAGTTCTTCCCCTATATGCCGATGTATGATCTCGAATCCCGCGAAGTCTCCGAAGAGAGCCCCGAATATCGTAGCCCGAAATCCCATATACATGATCATCTTAGAGCCTTTGGGGAATAGCGAGAGGTAATCTGGGAACTTATCCGCGTACTTCTTCGCTAAGTATCCGAAGAGCATAAGGATGAGCCCGTGTGCTATATCCGCGAACATCATCCCGAAGAATAGGGGAAACGTGATGAGTATAACCCGATGCGGATTTATCTCCCGATACTCCGTGATTCCGTATACGTTCGTGAGTTCTATCGATGCCTTACGTAGCTCGCTCTTGGTTCTAAATAACGTGGGAGGCTTCTCCGTACGCTTAGGCTCGCGTATGAGTACTAACGTATTCGGGGCGTGCTTCTTGAGCTTCTTCATAAACGTCTCCAGATCCTTCTCGGGTACCCACCCTTCTACATAGTACACGCTCT
>JAMOTR010000031.1 GCA_027068385.1 Candidatus Heimdallarchaeota archaeon | reverse complement strand
GGTATCCTCATGAGCTAAGATGATAAAGAGGGGCATATCGTACAGAGGCTCCACGTCGGGCGCGAAGATCTTCATATCGCTAGTCCTAACTATGTACGCGGGTATCTTAGTCTTACCCCTGGGCTTTCCGAAAAGATAAGTAAATATATCATCAACGTCCGGCTTCCCCCCGCGCCTCTCCACGATCGTCTCCTTCAGTATATTCCCGGGTATGCTCATCCGAGGCTTTTCCTCAAGGAGCTTCTCATACTTCTCAACGGGGCCCTTAATAGGGACTAAACCAAGACGTAAGGCGATCCGCTCGTCGGGCATTCCGGCATCTAAATCGCGAATATACACGTTATCTATGGCTAAAGTAGGGACGTTACGTATAGCCGAGCGGCGTATTACGTTCACGAGCTCGGGGTAAGCGTCCCTAATGATCACCACTATCTCCTCGTCGTCCAACTTATGAATCGAGGCCTTAGGCATTTCGATCTCTTGGAGGGGTAAGTTTTAGAGGATGAGTATTAAATCCGAAATCGCCATATGGGTCCGAGATTAAATAAGTATGTTCATACACCCGACCGCGATCGTAGAGGAGAACGTCGAGATAGGAGAAAACACGAGGATATGGCACTTCGCCCACGTTAGACGCAACGCTAAGATCGGATACTCCTGCGTTATAGGTAAGGGAGTATATGTAGACGAAGGAGTACGCATCGGTAATCGCGTGAAGATACAGAACTTCGTCTCGGTATATAAAGGAGTAACTATCGAGGACGATGTATTTATAGGCCCGCACGCGACTTTCACGAACGATAAATACCCGAGGGCTTTCGGTGATCGGGAGCTCGTGGAGACTCTCGTAAAGCGCGGCGCTTCCATAGGAGCTAACTCCACTATCGTGTGTGGCGTGACTATAGGGGAATACGCGATGATCGCCGCGGGCGCTGTGGTGACTAAAGACGTGCCCCCGTTCGCACTCGTTATGGGAGTTCCCGGAAAGATTAGGGGGTTCGTATGTAAACGTGGGCATCCCATGAGCGTGAAGGAGGAGTTCGAGGATCGTATCTTATATAGGTGCGAGAGGTGCGACGAGGAACTTTTGGTCCCTAAAGGGATCGTTCCTAAACGAGAAAACAATTAAAAAGATTTTTATCGCTCTCCCTCAGGTAAATCATTCATGCCGTTCGACGTTATACGGGCTAAGGAACAGGAGATTATAGCTATGCTTGAAGAGCTCGGCTATGAGAAATCGTTAAAGATCGTGAAGAAGCTCTTCGAGAACGACGTGTTTAAGACCGTGCATAGGATCGTTAATACGTTCGTCGTGCGTTACTTGGGATATAACGATCACGGGCGCATGCACGCTTTAATAGTAATGCAGAGGAGCATAGAGATATTCCACTTGTTGCGCGAGGCCGGAATAGAGCCGAACATCGTGAAGTATAAGATCGGAGATCGGGACGACTCCCTCGCCACGATACTCTTAGCGGCCTTCTTCCATGACGTGGGTAACGTAGTTCACCGCGATCAGCACCGGCTTCACTCCGTGTATCTCGCTAAGGACCGGATAAAAGAGATCATCGATGACGTGTATAAGGACGAGCCCGAAGGGAAACGCTTGGCGTTGTTGTTCCACGTCCTAAACGCTATATACGCTCACGATGAGAGCGTTCAGGCGTTCACGATAGAGGCGAGCATATTAAAGGTAGCCGACGGATGCGACATCACCGAGGGTCGTTCTAGGAAGCCCTATAGCTTAGGTAAGATAGATATACACAGCTTATCGGCTCTAGCCGTGAAGAGCTTAAAGATCGTGAAGGGCAAGTCGAAGCCCGTAAGGATAGAGATCGATCTAGAGAACCCCGCTGGTGTGTTTCAGATCGAGGAGATACTCGGTAAGAAGCTCGACTCCTCGCTATTAAAGGACCTCATAGAGATACACGTAACGCTCAACGGGGAAGAAATAAGGCTCTCTAAGTTCACCCCTCCGGGAATCCAGTACTACCCTTGAAAAAACCGTTCACGATCTCGCGCACCTTTTTGAACAGGGGCTCCGCGTATATTATATCGGGAGCTACCTCTATGAGATACTTTAGAGGCTCGTCTGAGATCCTTAGGATCATCTCCGCCGCTTCTATGTTATTACTCCCGCGGAACGCGCTGAGGAGTAATCCTAGGGCTTTTTCCTTATATCCTCTAGAGGCGAGCTCGCGAGCGTATTCTAAGGCCTTCGGCGATCCGTATAACATACGCGCTAACGCGGATACTATAGGGTCCTTATGTAAGAACTTCTTCAAGACCTCCTCCGCCTTAGGCCTTCTAGCCGCTAGCATCACTAGCGTCTCCGCGGTATCCGAATCCATCTCCACGTCCTCGAGCTCGAGTAGCTTATCTAATAGGTCTTCCCTACCGAACTTCGCGGCAAGTATCACGTATATCCGGCCGATTTTCCTCGCGTCGATGGACTCCAGCTTCTCTAAGAACCGCTCTAGATCTTCTCTACTTAACGCCTCTAACGCCTTCTTTATAGCCGGTATTAGAGCCTCGTCGAACTCCACCTCCTGTAATAGCTTTAGTACCTCGCGCGGATCTAGGAGATCGTAAGCGTATAAGAGCACCTTATAAGGGTCTAAGCTCTCTATTCCCTCTCCCAGCTTTACGGTAGCGCGTATCCTAGCCCTCTCGTCCGTCACCATATCTATTACTTCCTTTAGCGCCTTATCCCCGGGCTTAGCCTCTATTAGAGCCTCGAGTACCTCGTATGCAGCGGGTGAGGAGAGGAGGCGCCTTAAGGCGTCACCGAACACGGCTAATATCGCGCGTATATCGGGTAAGACACCGGCAAGGATACCTATTACCTTAGCGGCGAGACGCTCGTCGAATATCAAGTGCCTTAATATAGTGTCCATCGCGTCGAAGAACCGGTCCGTCTCCTCGATTCCCTTAATAGCCTCTTCAATCACTTTCGCCTTTAGGTCGGGATGTACCTTTATGTCCGCTAGCTGACTCACCGCGATCCTCAACAGATGCGTGTCCTCGTTTACTATCGCGTACTTAATCGCGTCCGCTAATAGATAAAGGATCTTATCCCCGAACCCCCTAATCGAAGGGAAGAAGTGTAGCGCCCGTATGAACGTCCCCCTGCGCTCGTCTTCCGGTACCTTAAGCCGCAGGCGTTTCTCTAGTATGTATTCTCCTACGGGTAAGAGCTCCGGGTGATCGTGTAATAGCTGTCCTATCCGACCTAAGAGGAGGCCTTCGACTAAAGCGTCCTCGATTTTCTCCAGGATCTTTTTACTTCTCCCTCCCGCATACACGAGCCGTTTGCGATCCTCCTCACCGAGCTCGCGAGTGATGTAGTCCCGATCCGGCTCCGGCCGAACGTCTACGAGCGCGTCGAGTATCAAATGAGCGTAATCCCTCCGCCTCTTTAGTAGGCCTATTAGGAACCTTATAGCCTCCTCGTCTGAGGTGTTATAGAAGGTCTCCCTAATTACCCAAAGCCGTGTCTCTAAGTTCTTGGGCGTGATCGACTTACGGGCTATTTCGAGTATTTCCTTATCCCTAGAGGCGCGTAATAACGCTGGTGCGTTCGATTCCTTCAGGACTAGTTCGTCGACGGCCCTCAGTTCATCTATAATATTAGATATGTTCTCCGGCCTTTCCGAGCTCAGGGCTTTTACGATCATCGCCTTCGCTACACTCTTAGCATCATACGCCTTTAGGATCCTCCGTATCCGATCGTAGAGGCCGCGCGAGGCTAGCGTGTTTATCAACTTCGCGAGGCTCTTATCGTCTATTTCCGGCTTGAACACCTCAACGGCCGTAGCTACAGCGAGGACGTCCTCGTCGGACCCCTTACCCTCTAGTACTAGCGGAATCAATCTAGGGAGCTCCGGAAGGCGCTTTAAACGCTCGAGGTATTCCTCGGGCAAGATTCTAGACATGAACAAAAACCGAGAGAGAGGATAAAGAAGCTCGGGCGCTCGCGACGATCGATTCTACCATCTTACGTAGCTCGTTAATGATGGCTTGAGCCTCCTGAGCGACGCGCTCGTTCTCCACGAACTTCAAACGGAGTATCCTCCCGTATACCTCGGAGCGCTCTAGGTTATCCACGCGACCGCCAGCCTTGATATACCTTAAGGCCTCGTGATAGAACGTCATGATCGTCTTAAGTATCCGATACTGCTTCTCCAGAGGACAATAAGAGTCGATTTCGTGGAACGCGTTCTGTTGTAGGAAGCCCTCGCGTATGAGGCGTCCGGTCGCTAGAATAGCCTTCTGGGGCTCGCTCAGAGCGTCCTTTCCTACGATCTTTACGATGTCCATGAGCTCCGCCTCGAGCTCTAGGATCTTCATGGCCTCGTCGCGTATCTCCGGGTAATCTGGAGCGATCTTCCTATAATAGGGCTTCAGGGCGTCCACGTATAACGAATAAGACATGAGCCGATCGACCGCGGGATAGTGACGCCTCTCAGCGAGCTTCTTCGATAACGCCCGGAACACCTTCACGACCTTTAGCGTATTCTGAGTCACGGGCTCCGAGAAGTCGGATCCTTGAGGCGATACGGCCCCCACTATCGACACGCTCCCAACGCGGCCGCTGAGCGTCTGAACGCGTCCGGCACGTTCGTAGAACTGTGCGAGCCTAGAAGCTAGATAAGCGGGGAACCCTTCCTCTCCGGGCATTTCCTCTAAACGCGATGAGATCTCCCTTAACGCCTCAGCCCGACGACTCGTAGAGTCCGCTAATAGAAGGACGTCGTAGCCCATATCGCGATAATATTCGGCTATCGTTACGCCCGTATAAATGCTAGCCTCGCGTGCCGCTACGGGCATATTAGAAGTATTTACTATGAGCACGGTGCGCTCCATTAAGGGCTTACCCGTCCGAGGATCGACGAGCTCAGGGAAGGTCTCTACCACCTCTGTAGCCTCATTACCGCGCTCTCCACAAGCGACCATTACGACGACGTCGGCATCGCTCCGCTTAGCTAACTGATGCTGTAACACGGTCTTACCCGTTCCGAACCCTCCAGGGGAAGCCGCGGTACCGCCTTTAGCGAGTGGGAAGAACGTATCTAGAACGCGCTGACCCGTGATCAGGGGCATCTCGGAAGGATAACGCTTCAAGAACGGTCTCGCGCGCCTCACGGGCCGCCTATGGTAAAGCTTTAGTTCGTATTCTTTACCGTTCGCCTCATACGTCACGATCACGTCCTCTATCGTGTACTTACCGTCACCCGCGACCCGCTTTACGGTACCCTCGGGATAATTCGGAGGGACCATTATTAAGTGTTTAATGCGGCTAGTCTCGGGAACCTCAGCGATTACGCTTCCGGGTCCTATTTTATCGCCTTCCTTCACTTTTATCTCCACGTCCCGCTTACGGGAGCGATCCAGGGGCTTCGCTTGAACCCCGCGACGGATGAATATTCCGGATACCTTCTTAATTATTTCTAAAGGCCTCTGTATACCGTCGAAGAAGTTATTTAGGATTCCGGGTCCGAGTTCTACCGTAAGAGGCTTTCCCGTTAGGTACACCGGTTCCCCTACCATAAGACCGGTGGTATCCTCGTAGACCTGTATGTATACCCTCACGCGGTCCCCTCTTCTAAATATACGCACGACCTCACCGACGAGCTTGTCCTCACCAACGAGAACCATTTCGTTACCACTTACCGTGTATCCGGGCGGTATATCGGCTATAACGACCATACCGCGTATTTCTGAGATCTTCGGTTGTTCCATGAGATCTCGTTCAAAGAAAGATAATGTGTGTTCCCTCCTTAGGAGTAATGTTATATTATTCGGACCCGAGGGTCTCTAATAATGTTTTACGAGATACTACCCATACTATTAATACCGGTTCTAGGTTCCGTTTCCCTCCTAGGGGCGCGGCGGTACCGTAAAACGAAGGACCTGACGTTCGTGATGATACGGTACGCGATACTCGTGATGGTGAGTGAAATCATAGCCGCTAAGCCGTGCGTAGTATATCTAGGGAAGTTCTTCGTAGTACCCGCGGCGGTGGTATTACGGGCTACGACGTACATGCTTACGGACATAGTGAACGAGTCCGCGGGCCTCGGAAGGACGTACGAAATGATACGCATGACGTTCGCCGCCGTGTTACTCACGGAGGTCGCCTTGCGGCTCACGATATTCTTCGTCCCGCTTGAGGGACGGCCTTATGAGGAAGCGTACGATGCTATATTCGGACTCTCTCCGCGCATTGCCGTAGCCTCCCGGATAGCCTTCCTCGTCTCCGAACACTTCGACGCGCGGAACTATCACTTCTTTAGGTCTCGCGGTTATCCTCTACGGGTACGCAACGCCTTCGGATCTATACTCTCCCTCACCGTCGACACGATCATATTCATACCGTTATCGTTCTACGGCGTATTCCCTAATCATGTGATCGCACAACTCATCGTGGGACAGATACTCATGAAGCGGCTCACAGCGCTAATCGATACACCGTTCATGTACGCCTCGAGAAAAATCATGAGTTTTTGACGTTCCTTAACCCTACTAATACCGCTAAGACGAAAGTCGCGAATCCCGTAGGGGAAGGAGTATACACGGATAGCTCGAGGACGACGAAGAGGAGGATGAAGTACAATATAGGTATCCGTCTGGGAGATATCCCCTTAAATATGCTCCGGGCCGAAGAAAGGACCACGATCGTGAGGAAAGCTCCGAGGAAGCGTAGTAGAACAGCGGTGCTGATCGCGAGGAGGAAATAATAGAGGAACGATAAGTACCTCAGGCGGGGCTTGTATACGTAAGCGGCCTCGGGATCGAACGCCTCGTAAACGACGTCGTCCATGAAAAAGACGACGAAGAGCACGCTGAGGACGCTTATGATCTTTAATGCTTCGGAGGCTATCGGGTCGTCCACGAATAGGGATCCGAAGAGTATGCTCCGAGCCACAGCAGTGGAGCCGGACACGGCTAAAAAGTACGCAGCGAGTCCCATGGAGAACCCGAAAACTCCTAAAGAGGCTTCGAGGGAGTCCATGCGATATATGATCAAGGCCCGAATCGGGATCGTGGCGAGCGCGCCTAGGAACATGTTTATGTGAAGGAAGCACGCGAGTGCGGCTCCTAATACCGTCGCGTGGGCGAGCGCGGACACTTGAAAGAACTCCCTACGTATGCTCGATAAGCTACCTACGGATGCCGCTAAAAGAGCTACGTATACGATCATCCTAATGCTGGTCCCGAAGCCGTAGGAAGATTTTACCGTTCGTCCTAAGGACCTTACAAGCCGGGCCGTATACGTTACACAATACGTCCCGAGAAAGCTTATGCGGGGAGCCTACGAACGCTACCCTCCCCTTGTTCATCACGACGAGGGTGTCCGTGATGTCCACCAAGGCGTTTGGGTCGTGCGTTACGATCACGAATGGTTTCCTTTTACTCTCCTCGCGTATAATTTCGAGGATCGTGAGCTTAGATTCGAAGTCG
>JAMOTR010000030.1 GCA_027068385.1 Candidatus Heimdallarchaeota archaeon | reverse complement strand
ATAAGGAACAGAACCCGCTTCCCACCATCACGGGTATCTCCCCTATCTTCGTCCGAGTCTTCCTAGGCTTCTCATCGAAGTCGTCGGGCCGGACGTAGTATCTACCGCTTCCCGGGGGCCGCTCGAGACGCACCTTGAACCTTACCCGGGCCCCGGTGTTATAAGAGAGCTTCTTAATCCTAGCCCTCCGAGGGAGTATAGTTTTCCCTTCACCGTCTATGGGCTTCTCATCGGCTCCCGCGTATCTGGGATCGTTTATGTCCTTAGAGGCGTATCTTACGTAAGCGTACCTTCCCAACTTATGATACAAGAACGGCTCTAGCTCAATTTTTATATCTAGACCCTTCCTCAGCTTTACGTCCTCATATTTATCCCTCAGAGCGTCCATTAAGGCCTTCGTGAACAGGTTCTCTACGAAATGGTGATAAGCGAAGTGCTGATGCTTTACTAGTCCCTTAATTATGGGGTCGCGTTCCCTATCCAGATTAAATACCACACGCCGCCCCTCGTACGCGTATATCTTCTCCTTAAGGAGTTCCCGACAAGTATCATAAGTGATCGGTTCGGGGTTCACGGATTGAGATATGCGAGAGAGATTTAAACGTTAGAAAGAAAAACGAATCTTCAGGCCTTCCTCTTTAGAATAATATAGATGCTACTGATCCTCCTCTCGCGTCCGGTCTCGGCATCCTTTAGTACCTCAGTGCAGGTCTCGATCCTCTCCTTCTCTACGCGTCCCTTTAGGATGCGATTCACTACGGCCTCCGCTACGTCCACTGCGCGAGAAATAGCACGTCCGCGAGCGGTGATGAGGACCTTGTCGGCGCCGTCCATCTCGAAGTGATGCCGTACAGCCATTACATAGTGCATCACGGGCTTCCTGCCTACATAGACGACATGGGAGAACTCCTGAGGATTGATGGGGCAGGTGCTCTCGGAAGACATAAGCTCGTCTATCTAACTAAATATAAAAGGGTTTCTTATGATCCCCGAGGTCATTTCTAAGAAGCCGTTTATTGCTTCTTCCTTAAGCTTTCTATGTCGATGGTGGACGTGAGCGGGAAGCCCGACGTGATACGTGAGGCGATCGCGGAAGGGTTCATAAAACTTAGTAATAATACTCTTGAGGTCCTTAAGAAGAACGATCGGAACGTTGAGAAGGGGAACGTATACGAAACCGCCCGCATAGCCGGAATCCTCGCGGCTAAAAGGACTCGGGAGTTGCTCCCTCATTGCCATCCCGTACGCGTCTCTAAGGTCTCAGTAGAATTATTTATAGAAAACGACGGGGTGAGGGCAAGGTGCTACGTAAAGGCCGTGGATCGTACAGGTGTAGAAATGGACGCCCTAACGGGTGTGACGATCGCGTTATTAACGGTTCGGGACATGGTGAAGAAGCTAGAGAAAGACGAAAGGGGTCTCTACCCGAACGTCGAGATAACTGGGGTGAAGGTAGTAGAAAAGATTAAACGCACTCAATAATATGGGCGTAGACCTAAGGGAGTTCGTTAAACCGGTAGCCGTAGAGATAGATCCGCGCACGCTAATAAAGAAGGTCGTCGCGATCGACGCGTATAATGCGTTGTATCAGTTTTTAGCTACGATAAGACAACCGAACGGAGAGCCCTTTACCGCGCCGGACGGTCGCATTACGTCTCACCTCATAGGGTTGTTCTACAGGACCATAAACCTCGTAGAGATGGGAATAAAGCCCGTGTACGTATTCGACGGAAAGCCTCCGGAACTCAAGGTGAAGACCCTAGAAAAGCGTCGCATGATCCGCGAGGAGGCTAAAAGAAAGCGGCTTTCCGCTATGAAGAGGGGAAACGTTGAGGAGGCCGTGAAGTACGCTAAACAGGGGGCCATCCTTACGAGGGAACTAAAGGAGATGGCGATAAAGCTCCTCGATCTGATGGCTCTACCTCGGGTACAAGCCCCATCTGAGGGCGAAGCCCAGGCGGCTTATATGGCTAAGAAGGGAGACGCGTACGCCTCGGTGTCTCAAGATTACGACTCCTTGCTTTTCGGTACCCCGAGGCTCATAAGAAACTTATCCGTGACTCATAAGCGTAAGCTGCCGGGAAAGAACGAGCGGGTGGAGGTCCCGCCCGAGCTCATTGAGCTTCAAAAGCTCCTTAAGTATCGGAGGATCACGCACGAGCAACTCATAGACATCGCTATACTATTGGGAACGGACTATAACGAGAAGCCCATAAAGGGGATCGGGCCGAAGAGAGCGATAGAGCTTATACGCATGTACGGCTCGGCCGATAGGGTTCCCGGTGTACCCGAGCGGTTTAAGGAGATATATCCTGAAGTGAAGAGGCTATTCTTGGAGCCCGAGGTTACCGACGATTATAAGCTCGATCGGGACCGTCAGCCGGACATAGAAGGGATCGTAAAATACTTAGTAGACGAGCTAGGGTTTAACGAGAAACGCGTGAGAAAAGCTCTAGAGAGGTATATGAAGGGTAGAGAAAAACGGAAACAACAAACTATAGACGACTTCCTAGGGGGGCTTATATAAGCGTTTTTAGAGCAAAAGTTATTGGGACGTTTTCCCGAGGAGGTCGGATTAATATGTTGCTCGTTACACTTTTCCTATGAGCGGAGAAATCTCTGCAAAAATTGCCGAGATAATAAGAGAGATAGGGATGAGCGACCCTCACGTTAAAGGAGTAGTACTAAGTTCCTCCGCGGATGCTATACCTATAAAATATTATACATCGGAGACCTCCGATGAGATCGTTAAGGACCTTACGAACCGTCTTGTGATCGCTTATTCGACGTTTCGTATGGCTGCTACTAAGATAGCTAAGGACCAGAAGATCGATAACATCACGCTAAACATGGAGAGGGAATTCGTGATCCTAAAGCCTATTAAAAATAAGTACTTACTAGTGGTCCGGGGCGATAAACAAGCTAACATGGGTCTCATACAAATTATGATAAAGAAGCTCGCGGAAGAACTAGAGCATTATCTATGAGTTTGTTTTTCGTACTAAGGGGCCGTGGCCTAGCCTGGAAGGGCGCCGGCATTGGGAGCCGGAGGTCGCGGGTTCGAATCCCGCCGGCCCCACCAATTATCTTATACAACGCTATGATCATATCGAGCCGACGAAAGTACGTGTTCATCGCGGCCCTTAACGCGGTTAAGTCTTCGGCTTCGATATCTATCACTAATTTATCCGATAAAGACGCCCTCACGTTATACCTCTCCGAAATCCTCTGCTTCGTCTCGACTACGATAGCTCTATATGCGTGCTCGATAAAATCCCCCTCGATCTCGATCCTTATGCGGTACATGAACACAAGAACCACTTTAATCTAAGGGGTTTTCTAGAATACATGTCCGAACTAGGCGATATCAAGGTCACGACCGCGGGTAAGCTTAAGCCCGGTAATTATATTATTATCGATAACCAGCCTTATAGGGTAGTATCCGTAGAGAAGAGCAAGGCCGGAAAGCACGGTTCCGCGAAGGCTAGGATAGTAGCGATAAACGTGTTCGACGGATCGAAGAAGACGATCACGGTGCCTACGGACGAAAAGATTAAGGTCCCTATAATAAAGAAGAGCAACGCGTACGTAGTATCCATAAACCCCGGTGAGAATACCGCTCAGCTTATGGACGTGAACACAAACGAGATGTTCGACGCGTTACTACCGGACGACGAGTCCATACGCGAGTCCGTGGAGCCCGGAGTTACCGTAGAGTATCGGGATATATTAGGGAGGAAGATAATCACGCGCGTGCACTCCGAGTGATTTTTAAAAATCATACGTCTAGTATCTCGGATAAAGCCTCCGCCACCTTCGCCATAGAATCGGGCGGCAACTCCTCTTCTTCCTTCTTCTCCTTAAAAGGAGACGGCATCTTGGGCTTTACCTTAGGAACGGGCTTAACCTTAATCTTAGGGGCTATTTCCATAGCGGGGACGGAGGGTTTCTTCGCGGGCTCGGGAGGCTTAGGAATCTCCCTCTCGGGTATAACGGGCTTAGGTTCGGGTTTTACCTCGGGTTTAGGAGTCACAACACGAGGCCTCGTAGGGGTAGCGGGCTTAACGCTTATCTCAAGCTCGCCTCTAATCATCTTCGCCTCCAAGGCGGCAAGCCTGCGATCTATCACACGCATGGTTTCTAACGTCTTCATCGTGAATTCCTTAAGATACATAATGTAGTCCGCGATCATTTTCCTCAATTCGGCTATTTCTTTCCTTACGTCCTCGTCCATATCCCTCATAAGCTTTACCAAACTATAATAAAAACTTCTTTCTATTAAGCGGCTGGAGTTTCGGATAGTTCCACTTTACCGCCCGCCTCCTCGATCTTCTTTATAGCTATCTCACTAGCCTCATCCACCCTCACGATGAGCTTCTTGGTGACCTTACCCGACCCTAAGAGCTTACGTATTCCGAGCTTCTTTAGATCTATTACGTAAGCGTCTCCCTTCTGCTCCCCGATCCTATCGGCCATCGCGTCGAGCCGTCCGACGTTCACGACGTTCTCCTTATACTTCTCCACGTTAATCCCGCGATAAGCTTTGGGCGAGGTAAAACCGTACTTTCCTAGGAACTTCTCGGGGGCGATCTTAAACCGCTTTAACTTCTCAGCGTTATCCCGGTTCGAGTTTCCCTTTCCGCCGCGAATCCCGTGCTTCTTGTGTCCCTTAGTTATACCCCGTCCCTGATGCCTAGTACGTCCGCGCATCTTACGACTCTTCTTCCTCTTCCTCTTCGTGATCATGATCCTCCTCGCTAATGAGAATAAAAAGCTCCCAAGCGATCCGGCTCGGAAAGAGAAAGATCGAAAAAATCATCTCCTCCTTCTGAGCTTTACTATTAGGGCTAGTAGGGCTATGAGTATCACAATGATCGCCACGCCTATCAATAACGCTTTAGTGTTCATGTTCACGGTCACCTCAGCGTATTCGGAACTCTCGTTTCCGGCCACGTCGTACGCCACGACCTTTATGTATAGCGTACCGGTCTCTTCCGGCACGTAATACGCCACCCGAGAGTCTCCGGACTTCGTCACTTCGAGCTTCGTCCGAGTAGCGTTGTCGTAGCTTACGTAAATCTCCACGTGGTCCACCTTGTAGTTATCGCTCACGTATACGGAGATGCTTATGTTCTCACCGTTCACCACGCTCAAGGGGACATCTATCTTATCGATCGTAGGAGCTACGTCGTCGTATATCCTTACGGTCTTCTGGTCGACGCTGGAGTGTCCGGCGGGGTCGTAAGCGACGGCTTTGAGGTACAGAGTTCCGAGCTCGTCGGGTACTATAGAAGCCTTCCGGGCGGTGTCGTTGAGCTTTATTAACGTGGTCTTGTTCCGGCTCTTCTGATCCCGACTATAGTACAAGGTCACCTGAGATATCATGTAGTTATCGGTCGCTACTACGATCACGCTCATGCTTTCCATTACCTCGTGGGATCCGGGGGCGGAGATCTTCACGGTAGGAGAGGTGAGGTCCTTAACGTTCACGGAGAACTCTACGGAGTTCACGTTTCCTAGGGCGTCGTAAGATACTATCGTAAACACGTACGCTCCAGGCTCCGCGGGGACGTAAGAGAACTCTATCACGATCGTGGTCCTGTTTTCGCTTACGATCTGATAGCTTACCTCGGTACCGTTCACGCTCACGCTTATGTTCTCGCTCATCGCGTAGTTGTCCGTGATAGATACGCTTACGTCGATCTCTTCGCCCACGTCGACCGTCTCCGTGGGGTATACGGGCATGATCGTAGGAGTCACGTTATCGTACACTAGGATCGTGAAGTATCCGTATCCTATGTTACCCGCTTCGTCCGCGGCCGTTACTATGACGGTCCGGTTACCTACTACGTCGAAGTATAAGGAGAAGCCTATGGAATGAGTCCTCTCGTTCGTGTATATGATATACTCCGTGAGGTTCCCGGTAAGTACGTCGTATATCTTTATGGATACGTTTAGAGTCACGTCGGTGTCGTCCAGGGCCTTCACGAGTATGGTCTCGTTAGAATACACCGGTGCCCTTTCGGGAGCCTGAATCGTGATCTCGGGTCCTTTTCCGTCATCTACGAGCACGCTCACGGTTGTCGAAGCGGAGTTTCCGGATCCGTCTATGACCGTGAAGTTGAGCTCTATGAAGCCGTATATAGGTATCGAGAACGAGAGCTCGGACTCTCCGGTGGGAACGGAAACGGAGTGTATCTTGAGGCCGTTAGCGTATACGGTGACGTTCAGCTCGTGATAGTAGTTGTCGTCGACGAGGATCCTCACGATTATACTCTCGTTTACGTTCGTGACGTTCGGATAACTTAGTACTTCGATCTGAGGAGCGGTAATATCTACGACGTTCACGACCTTCTCGCTTTCGGAGACGTGTCCCGCCTTATCGACAGCTACGACGCGTACGGTCCGCTCGCCTAATACATCGGGCGTTACGCTTACGGTAAGCTCCGTGGAGGTCGTGTGATTAGAGTATACTTCGGTACCGTTCGGGGCGATTATGGACACGTTCATGTAATCGTAGAAGACGTCCTCAACGGTGATCTTAGCCGAGAACTCGTAGTACACCTCCACGCTCTCGGGCGCCTCTATCGACACGCTCGGGCCGGATCCGTCGTCCACGCGTATGATGTAAGTGGCTGATACGGAGTTTCCGGATCCGTCGGTGAGCGTAACTTCTAGGGTCACGTTTCCGATGTAAGGCACGGATAACGATATGCTAGAGGATCCGATAGGAACGGTTCCGTTAAACACCGTAGAGCTCTTGTTTCCGCTCGTCGCTACTACCTTTAGGGAGAGCTCTTTATAGTAGTTATCCGTGACGTTTATGGAGACGGAGAACGTGGCGTTAACGTCGACGTACTCCGGGTATACGAAAGATATGATCTGAGGAGCTACAGTGTCCACTACAAGGAACGATCTATTAGAGGTGGAAACGTGACCAGCGAGGTCCTCGGCTACGACTTTAACGGTCCGATTGCCGACGTTATCGACGAGTACGCTTAGCGAATAGCTCGTGTTCGTAGTACTCACGCTCTTCACTACGGTGCCGTTAGGGGCTATGATGGAGATACTCGTGTTCGTCTGGGTCACGTCGCTCACGGTCACGTTTACAGTCGCGCTGTCGTATACCTCATACTGATCGCCTACGGTTATAGTAACGTTAGGCGCGTTCCCATCGTCCACGATCACGCTCACCTCCATAGAGTTCTCGTTACCGGCTACATCGACAGCGGTGATCCTTATGTATAGATATCCGTACGAGGTGATCTTGATCGAAGCGTTATAGATGTTCCTATTTATAGTATAGGGGGCCTCCTTCCGGTTAGTTCCGTCGAAGGAGTACTTTATCGTTACGTTTACGGGAGATACGTCGGTCACGTTAAACGCGAAGTAATGCGTGACGTTGAGCTCCGTGTTTACCACGGACGGACCCAGATACTCTATTTCTGGAGAGTTCCCATCGTCCACGTAGAACGGTACCGTATACGTACTCACGAGACCATCTCCATCAGAGGCCCTAACGACCACGACATATAAGCCCGGAGATAAGGGCTCGGGGGCGACGGTGGATATGTTGAACCTTATGGACCCTTCGTAGCGGTTATCGTATACGGGTATGGTCCGCTCCTTAAACACTATATCCCCGTTACCTACAGATACGTTAACCTTGTATACGTACGCGTTATCGGAAGCCGTGATGTTCACTACGACCTCGTCGTTGGGGTTATATCCGGGCCTATCTAGTGAGGCGTTCACTACGGGAGCGGAGTGATCGAGCGCGATGGTCTCTATGAACATATTCCCTC
>JAMOTR010000029.1 GCA_027068385.1 Candidatus Heimdallarchaeota archaeon | reverse complement strand
GATCCTAATAAGAGGATAATCGTCACGGTAGGGTCCCAGGGATTACTCGAAATAGCTAGGCCTTACGGGAGCGCCGCGATACTCATAGGGGAGGTGGACGAGGTGGAGATCAAGCCCTTATAAAAAATCGCTCGTTTTTCTTGAGGTACTTATCTAAGAGAAGGTATACGCATAATTCTCCGCACATCGTACACATACCTTCGGGAGGAGTTACGAACTGACCGCGAATGCGATCGAACGTCTCCTTATCGGGAGCTATCTCGCGCATCCTCTTCCGATCGAGGGCGGCTCTTGCCTTATCCATCTCATAGTCTATCCTAGCGGCCCTCTCGCCCAGCTTCACGATGTCTCCGGCATGAGCCGCTATACGAGCCGCGATCACGCCCTCTTTTACTTGCTCCACGTTCGGTAAGCTTAGGTGTTCAGCCGGAGTTACATAACACAACATATCCGCACCAGCGGCCGCCGCTAAGGCCCCGCCTATGGCCGAAGTGATGTGGTCGTAACCCGGGAATATGTCGGTAACGATTGGGCCTAATACGTAATAGGGAGCTCCTTTAGTGACGCGCTTCTCGAGTTTTACGTCCGCTTCTACCATATTCATGGGTACGTGACCCGGACCCTCGACCATCACCTGAACACCGGCTTTACGACATTCTTGTACGAGCTTAGCGTTATTCAAGAGCTCGGCTATCTGGAACCGGTCGTGGGAATCCGCGATGCCCGCGGGCCTCAATCCGTCCCCTAACGATACGGCCGCGTCATACTCACGCATGAGCTCAAGGATGTATCCCCGGTTCTTATACAACGGATTTTCCTCGTTATGATACAACATCCGCGCTAATAGTATCGTCCCTCCACGAGAAGGTACCCCCGTAACGCCGCGTCCTCCCGCTTTTACTAGCTCCTTAGCGATATTTAGCGTAACGCCCGCGTGTAGGGTCATGAAGTCCACACCGTCCTTCAGCTGCTTCTCGATCGTCTTTAGGATGTCATCCTCCGTCATGTATATCCCGGCCCCTTCGCGCTTAGCGACATCTATGAACGCTTGATATACGGGTACGGTTCCGAACATTACCGTGGCCTCCTTGATCAACATCCTCCTAATAGCGTCTAGATCCCCTCCGGTAGATAAGTCCATCACGGAATCCGCACCATATTTAATCGCCACGCGTAGCTTCTCAAGCTCCATCTCGGGGTTCACTACTAGGGTAGAGGTACCAACGTTCGCGTTCACTTTAGTCCTTAACCCCTCACCGATGCCCTCTATCCTTATATCATCGCGATCGCGACGTACTACGTTTAAGGGTATAATTATACGACCCCTAGCGATTTGATCGCGCACGAATTCTGGGGAGACACCTTCCTTCTCCGCCACTATTTTCATCTCCTCCGTAATTACCCCGCGCTTCGCGGCATCCATTAGAGTACCCATATTTTTCCCGAGCGCGCCATAGATAAGGTTATGTTAAAAATATGCGTTCCGAATATTCCCCGCTATCGTAAACTCTTAGGAATCATCCTCAACGCGAGGTACACGTCGATGATTAGGGAAAAGCGGGTAAGAGTACGATGAACATCCATGTCCCAATACGAAGCCCGAGAGTATGGCTAAGGAGGGTATGGAAACGTTAACGACGCCTCTTGAGATCCCTTAAAGTCTCCGTACGCTATGATCGAGACGATTAATAAGCGATGGGCGTAGTGAAATATAATATCTAAAAATCAGGGCCTCACGTCTATCCGCCTCACGCGTTTCTTCATAGCGGACTCCTTATCGGTCTTCTTTAGATCGTTTAAGACCGCCTCTATAGTGCTCATCGGCACGTCGCGACCTCCTAAGCCGTACACATAATCGACTACTATGGGCTTCTCGTCCGCGTAGTATAGCGAAGAGAGTACGTCTAGATACAGAGGTCCTCCATGCGTCCGATATACGGGAGTGCGATCCATCACGGCTACGGCCTTCTTTCCGGCTAACACCTTAGCGACCTCCTCATACGGGAACGGCCTATACATCCTCACGCGTACCACGGCAAAGTCCTTGCGCTTCCTCGCTAGCGCCCTAGCGGTACCGGCGGTGGAACCTAGTACCACTATAGCGTACTCCGCGTCCTCGTTAAACACGTCGATGATGCCGTCCCCGTAAGATCTTCCCGATATCTTCGCGTACTCATCATGTACCTTCCTCACGACCTCCGGGACGTTCTTCATGGCCTCGAACTGCTGGTACTTCACCTCCTCGTAGTAGTCTGGTAGGGCTAGCGTGCCGATGCTTATAGGTTTCCGTTCCGTAAGCGAATACGGCACCTTACCTAGATAAGGTATCTCGACCTCCGGTATCTTACGCCTACCCACGAACTTCCTCACGGTTTCCTCGTCTAGGACCTCCACGTCTTCGGTCGTGTGGCTTATTGTGAACCCGTCTAAGGCTACTAGTACGGGTAGCTGAACCTTTTCATCCTCCGCGATCTTATACGCTTGAATCACGCTATCGTAAGCCTCCTGAGCGTTCTCAGCGAAGAGCATTATCCGACCGGTGTCGCGGCCGTTCATTGCGTCCCCGTGATCACAATGTATGTTTATCGGGGCGGATAGGGCTCTGTTCGCTAAGGCCATTACGATGGGTAAGCGTAGGGAGGAAGCGATGTGTAGGATCTCGTGCATCAAAGCGTATCCCTGAGAAGCCGTGGCCGTGAACACTCTCGCGCCCGCAGCGGCCGCTCCTATAACGGTAGAGATAGCCGAGTGTTCGCTCTCTACGTGTATGAACTCCGCGTCCAGCTCGCCATTATAAACGAACTCGGATAGCTTCTCCACGATTATCGTCTGAGGGGTAATAGGATAAGCGGCTATAACGTCGACGTCCACATGTTTTACGGCATAAGCTACGGCTTCATCACCGTTTAACGGAAGCCTCATGTACGCTTAAGGAGCGTCGAATTATGCGTTTGTCGCCTCAGACGTGCGAGAACGTAAGGCTAAAATGGTTAGGGTGAGCCGCGAAAGAGTCTCATAAGGGCATAGAAGAGATAACAACGAATAATAATGTGCGTAAATATTTAATAGATAATGGAGGAACCCGTGAAGTTTAAATTTAAGATGAGGCTACCCATAAAGGCTACGCGTCTAGGCGACGTCGTTTACGTTGTAGACGGTAAGGATGAATTCTTGATTAAGGGCTCCATCCGTTCCCTTTACGATAAGATAAAGTTACCCGAAATTAAGTATAGTAAAATAGGGTTCGTCGTGAAGGATTTTACGTATCTTATATGGTATGACGAAAAGCTATTGCTTGCGACACCGCGGAAGGTAGGGACTCCTATAAATCACGTCGATAATAGGATCGTAGCGGGGGCGGTTTACTATAAGGATGGGCGGATCGTGGGAGACCGGGGACTGGAAAACAAGAGGGAGTACAAATTATATTATTACTCGAAGGACTTAACCTCCCGTCGCTCGATATTCGGAGAGTCTTTCTATAGTCCTATAGCGTTCATAGGGAAAATCGATGATTACGTTGTAGTCGTTACGTACGGTGGCGAGATATACATCCTAAGCGTTGAAAAAATAAGAGAAAAGAGGTATAGGGCGAATAGCGAAAACGTGAAATATGGAGTAGGCAGCCCTACGGCTCGGGAAATACGGAAGAACATAATCGTCTTAGGGACGAAGAAGGACGGGGGCTCGATATTCGTATATAAGTATAGTAGGTATAGAAGGGACGTAGGGCCCGGTGACGAAGAGACTATAGGAAGAGTCGTAAAGGACATCGCAGTATTAGATAAAGGGGAAGTATTAGAGATATACGCGAAGACCGAAAATAAAGTTTATAAACTCATGATGTACCCCGATAGGCTTTATAATTACCTCGAAAAAACCGAAGAAATCGATGGGTTAGAAGAAGTTAAACATATATGTTCGTATAAGGGGAAGCTCGTAAAGATCTATGAGGACCGCATAGAATACGATGGCAAAACGTATTACGATCGCGTATTAGCGTATCATTGCGCTGAAGATGGGCTTTATATACTAGGAAAGGAAGACGGTAACCTATACGTTAGAAAAGTCTTCGGAGAGCCTCTAAAGATAGATCACGATTATTATTACACTAAAGAGATCGACGTCTCCTACAAGGGTAAGGTCTCCATGTTATCAAAAGAGGTAGATAAGATAATTGGGAGGCTCAGGGAATCGCTCGAGGATGAAAGAATACTTAGGGAAAACTTCGAAGAGCTACTTAACTCGGCCTCCGCTTTGGGTCTTAAGACCTTCGAGGATTATCTTAATGAGCTAGAGAAGAGAGGGTACATAAGGAGAATCGAGGGGCGCGAATACGAGGTCCTTATACCTCATAACGATTTCGAGCTGATCAAGAAGATCGCAGAGCTAAAGAAAAATAAAATAATGAAGCTAGCTAAAGAGGAGACTCTCCACATCTTTAATATAATAAAAGGTAGAATAACCGAGGCCCTGAGGAAGATCGATGAGGAGATCAAAGAGAGCGAGAGCATAAACGTACTAAATAAGCGCGAGGAGATATACGAGGAGGCTAAGAAGAGGATCTTGGAGGAGCTCGCGAGCTTAATTATGATGTATAAGGGCGAGGAAGAGGACATAGTAAAGAAATCTAAGGATGTGTACAGGAGACTCTTTGATATAGAGCGAGAAAAATCACCTTTCCGGAACCATCTCTATAGCCTTCACGGGGCACTCGTTAGCGCATATTCCGCAGCCCTTACAGTAATCATAATCGATCCGGAGGCGATCGTTGTTCTTATCATAGTGTATAGCCCCTTCGGGGCAGTAGTACCGGCAGAGCATACACTTCGTACACTTCTCCTCGTTTAACACGGGCCTTAGGGCCCTCCGATCACCGGTCTTAAACTCCGTAGAGAGCTTCCGGGCCATGCCGGCCGGAGGTATCTCGCTCGCTCCCTTCATACTCTCACCTCCTCATACGCCCTCTTAATGAGCTCGACGTTTTTCTCGGCTACGTTCGGTGGGAATACCTCCTTAATCGCCTCTATTATTACGTCTAGAGGTAAGACTCCGGATACCTTCGCCCGAGCCCCGATCATCGCGGTGTTCGTTATGGGCCTTCCTAGTATCTCTAAAGCGAGACGGGTGGCGTTTATGGTTCCTATTTTAATTCCCTCGGGGACGTTCAGCTCTTTACGTATCTCCTCCGGGCTCTTAGGCGTATTAACGGTGAGCGTTCCGTTAGGCTTTAACCCTCTTAATACGTCCACGGAGCCGAGAAGCGTGTCGTCCAGGACGATCACGTGATCCGGCTCGTATACGCCCGAGTGTATCTCTATTTTCTCGTCCGATATGCGGTTATAAGCCTCTATAGGGGCACCCATGCGTTCGGGTCCGAAGGTCGGGAACGATTGTATATGGTATCCCTTCTTTAACGCGGCTATAGATAATATGCGAGAAGCGGTCCGAGCTCCCTGTCCACCACGCCCGTGCCGACGAATTTCGATCATCATATCTTTCCTTCGGAGCGTACCGTTAATAGCTGTCGCCTGTTAACTTTACGTTTCCCGACCTCTTAATATAATGGAGATGTTCTTCTATGGGCGCTCTCCGGAGACGTTTTTAGAGGGCACGTTCAAAGTGTCGCGCGCTACGGATGAGAAGGACTTTATGGTATTTAAAAGACTTCAATTTGAACCGTACCTCGATAACCCTAACCGGTCCCCGCGGCTTCCCGGATTCTTCGAGCTGCTGTTCTCTTCCGATAATCCGATGTGGAGACATATGGAGGCGGAAGTCCTCATCGCTCGCCGCGGAGATAGGCCTATAGGTACGATAGTGGTGGGCGTAGATGAGCGGCTTAACGAACGTTATAATAAGAGGATAGGGATCTTCGGGTTCCTCGAGGCTATAGAGCTAGATTCTATACCGAGCCTCATAAAGGCCGCAGAGACGCGGCTAAAGGAGAGGAACGTAGACGAGATACGGGGCCCGATAAATTTGTCGATGGAATATAACGCCGGTTTCCTCTTATATCCTCACGATGAGCCCGCCCCGATATTCGTGAACTACACGCGTAAAGAATATCCCAAGATCATAGAGTCTCTCGGATACAAGAAGCTCATAGACTTAGTAGGACTCGAAATAGATCTAAGAAAGATACCCGAGAAGGCCTTCGACAAACCTAAGAAGGTCCTTCAAGAATATCGTTTCGAGCACGTGAGGAAGAAGGAACGGGAGCATTACCTCGATATAATACTCGAGCTCACGCTAGACGCGTTTAAGGACCACCGGGCCTTCGCGAAGAAGGATAAGGAGGATCTAAGATACGTGTTCGGCCCGTTTAAGGACCTCGTTGACGAGAAGATGGCGCGGATCGCTTATGACGGGGACGAGCCCATAGGATATACCGTTCGCGTGCCGGATTATGCGGACGCTTTTAGGAAGATAAAGAGGAGCCTCATGAAGCCTAAACTCGGAATCCTCGACCGGTTACGCCTCGCGCGGCACGTTAGAAAAGTAAAAGCGGGTAAAACGATAGCCTCCGGAGTAAAGGAAGAATATAGAAAGCGCGGTATAGGGTCTACGCTCAACTACTTAGCGATCAAGAGAATGATGGAGAGGGGGTTCACAAAACTCAACTACTCTCGGATAGTGGAAACTAACACGGCCTCTATAAGGAACGGTATGAGGCGGGGAGGAGTCGAGAAAGAGAGACGGAGAGTATACGTGAAAAATATGAAGAAATAGAGCAAATACTCTTTTTCGGGCCATCCATAACGCTTAAATATTATAATGGTATTACATCAAGAATCATTTATATGAAGCGGATCTTATAGATAGTATGTCCTCCCCTCAGGAGGGTTCTAAGAACATAAAGGATTACATAACTCTGGGAGCCTCTGAGCTTATAGGCCTATTCGTCCTTCTCTTAGGTATAGCCGATCTAGTCTTCGTGAACAAGAGCTCCCTAAGCTCCTACTACTACGGCCGGGGCATTGCTACCCTACTCTTTGGACTCGCTATAATGCTCTATCCGTTCAGGAGCAACCGCAGCGCTAAGCTAGGAGGGATCGCCCTCACTGTACTCGCCGCGTACTTCGTTACCATGACGTACCTATACGACAGCTTCTACGCCTCCGGAGACCTCGTGGACTTCATACTCTTCACCATCATCGTTCGGATGTACATACCGCTATCCATGAAGATCGAGGACGAGTTCCACAAGACCATACTCGACGTGATCTTCGGAGGCATCCTCTTCTTCTACGCCCTAGGAGTACTAGTGTTCCCGTTCACTCCCGCCTTCGGCGCTCTAAAGACCGGACTCGCCCTAAATGGCCTAGTAACGACCTTCGTAACCTTCAACGCTGTGGATCTAACCTTCCTACTACTACCCGCGAACGTGCTCGTCGTGATCCTACGGGTACGGTTCATCGGAGGCTTCATCGGCCTCATCCTCGCTACCCGGAACAAGGAGCTCTCCATCGCTCGGCTTAAGGTACTAAAGAAGCTCGTAGTATACATATTCCTCGCCACCCTATTCATAGTCTTCTCCTACTCCGCTCACTACCTACACCTATACTCCCGGAGCGAGTCCCGGGCTAAGATCGCGGTGATCTCCTACATCCTCTACGACCTCGGCTTCTTCATCTTCGTCACCTACGACCTAGCCGAGGGTCTATATAAGCGGTGTTGATCAGGTTTTTTCCCTCATCATCTTTTCAGATGGGGTGAATCTCATCATCTCTACCTTAAATGATCCTTCTTCACTCTAAAGCATGTCCGTACCCACCGTGGTCCTAAGGGATATGGAAGAAAACTTCCCTCACGGGCGGAAACCCGCGAAGCTTCGTGAACGGGCTTCGCTAGTGAAAGATAAGAGGGTTAAAGAGTTACTCCTCAACCTCTCTAGAGGAATCAAACGCATAAGGATCGATAAAACGCTAGACGAACTCTTATACTCGCGCGATAATGCCTCCAAAGCCCTACTATTAATCGCCTTATATTATCCCGTAGTATTATCGAGTAAGAACCCCACGGATCCAGAAGCCGCCTCTATGCTCCTAGACTCTCGGATCATACTCCAAAAGGCCGGATTAAAGAAGGCCGCTGAGAACGTATCGAAGGAGCTTAGGAAGCTCGGAAGACTCCTTATAGGTGCTATAAGCGAAGTCGCGGAAGAGGAGTACGCAAAGCAAGCCGCAAGGGCCGCGATAGAGATAGGTAAGGCTACCGGAGACGAGTATCTAAAGGCGTTCGGTATAGAGCTTCTTAGGGCCCTAGGGGAGAACATAGATGAAGAG
>JAMOTR010000028.1 GCA_027068385.1 Candidatus Heimdallarchaeota archaeon | reverse complement strand
TCTTACCGAACCCCTTCGCCTTCATCCGGGCGATCGCTATCGGAAGCCTATCCCCGAGCCTCGCCTTAGCGTCCTGAACGCTCTCTCCGTCGCGTAACATGTACTCCGGAAACCCCTCCTCGAGCGCCTTCTTTCCCTCTTCCGTAATCTTAAGGTACGTTACGTCCTTAGTTTCTACATCAACCAATTCGTCCTTAGCGAGGTTTAGAACGGCCGAATATACTTTCGCGTAAGGCTCTCCCAGTTTTTCCGATAGCTCCTTTACGGTAGTCTCCTTAAGCTCTTTAACGAGAGTAAAAACACGCCTTTTAATTCCGCTCATGAACCTACGTCACACGTAGTACTTATCTTCCTCACCCTCGTGTATGCTATCCGAGAGTTTCTCCGGTAGACTAGTCTCCCTCATGGATCTTAACATAGCCTTCGCTATTTCCTCGTACTTTTTCCTCGCGTCTTCGGCCTTCTTATCGAAGAACACGAACTTCTCCTCGGGAATCCCGAGATCGTACACCTCATTTAATAGCTTCATAGCGCGCTTAGATGCTAGCGGATCCCGGAGGGAGGAGATTTCGAAGAACTCCGTAATATCGCGCTCCTCGTGTATCTTCGAGAGTAATCCCCGAGCCCTTATTCCGCGCATTATCGCTAACTTAGGAAACACCGCGACAGCGCCCGTAATGTGCATAATATCTACCTCTATAGGCGGCACCCCCTTCTCCTCGAGCCGTTTCGCTACGTCTTCGCTATACGTGAACGCACCTATATCGTTCGTGCTTCCGGTCATTCCTCCAACGGCTACGAGATCGGAGAGCTTATCCCCTATGACGTCGAGTATGGCGTTTAGCGTGTCATATATCGCGATATCCGGCTGTTTCCTGCCGGTAAATACTAAGAGGGGCCTCTTTATGGCGTCGTCCGTAATCTCGTAGATCCTTAGTTCCTCCGCGAATGTAGCCATATACGTCTTACCACTAGTAGTCGATAGAGGACGAGAATCGTAGGGGATAACCGTTAAGGCTAATTCGTTCTCGAACTCCTCCGTTAGGAATTCGGCTATCGTAAACCCAACGAGACCCACTCCCGGAAGCCCCTGGATGAGCAAATAGCCGTCCCTCTCGAGCTCTTTTAGCTCCTCTACTATTACGCGGTGTATTATACGCATAAACATATCAAAGCAGAACCTAATAAAGGGATCCGAGTTAAGAGAAAGGACTATCCCATATCTATCCTCATATTTTAATAGAAGTGAATGCCGATTGAGGCATGGCGATGGCTGGAACCCCTGTGATGTACGGAGGAATACCCGTACTAGTCCTCAAGGAAGGCACTCAGCGTCAGAGGGGACGCGACGCTCTCTTCACTAACATCCTCGTGGCTCAGATACTCTCTGATATCGTGAAGACCACTCTAGGACCTAAGGGGATGAACAAGATGCTCGTGGATCCCATGGGAGAGGTCATCATAACCAACGACGGAGCTACTATATTAGACGAGATGGACGTAGAGCACCCCGCGGCTAAGATGATCGTAAACGTGGCGAAGACTCAGGATAAGGAGGTAGGAGACGGAACTACCACCGCCGCCGTACTAGCCGGAGAGCTTCTAGGGCGCGCCCGCGAGTTAATAGAGAAGGAGATTCACCCCGTGGTCATCATTCGCGGATATAAGATGGCCCGCGACAAGGCGCTACAGATCCTAGATGAGATCGGTAAGCCCATCGATACCGAGAACGAGGACGAACTCGTGAAGGTGGCCATCACGAGCTTAGGTAGTAAGACCTTCCGTGGCGTCCGCGAGAAGCTCGCTAGGATCGTAGTAAGGGCCGTAAAGCGCGTAGCGGAGAAGAAGGACGGGAAGTATAAGGTTGATACGAAGCTCATTCAAATCATAAAGAAGGAGGGAGGCTCCATAGCGGACTCCCAGCTCGTCGACGGGATCGTGATCGAAAAGGAGGTCGTGCACCCGAATATGCCGAAGCGCGTAAAGAACGCTAAGATCCTACTATTAAACAAGGGACTCGAAGTAGAGAAGACCGAGCTCGACATGGAGGGACGGATCACCGACCCGTCTCAGATATCGATGCTGCTAGAGCAGGAGGAGGAGATGATCAGGAAGATGGTAGATAAGATCGCCGCTACCGGAGCGAACGTGGTGATTACCCAGAAGGGCATCGACGACCTCGCTCAGTATCTGCTAGCTAGACGCGGAATCATGGCCATCAGGCGCGTGAAGAAGAGCGACCTAGAGAAGATCGCTCGCGCTACCGGAGCTAAGATCGTAACGAACCTAGACGAGGTAAAGCCCGAGGACCTAGGAGAGGCCGAGCTCGTGGAGGAGCGTAAGATAGGAGGAACCGAGTTCATCTTCATCGAGGGATGTAAGGATCCGAAGGCCGTCACGATATTCATACGCGGTCCCACGAAACAGGACGTAGACGAGATCGAGCGCAGCGTGATAGATGCTATACACGACGTGAGGAACATACTTCTAGAGCCTAAGATCGTGGCCGGAGGAGGAGCTTCGGAGGTAGAGGTCGCTAGGAGGCTACGCGAGTATGCTCAGTCCGTAGGCGGCCGCGAGCAGCTAGCTATTAACGCCTTCGCGGATAGCTTAGAGGAGATCGTAAAAGCTATCGTAACGAACGCGGGTCACGACGCTCTAGACATACTCGTAAAGCTAAGGAGCGAGCACGAGAAGGGTAACGTGGACCACGGATTCGACGCCTTCGACGGTACCATAAAGAACATGTACGAGGCTAACGTGCGGGACCCCGTGCGCGTGAAGAAGAGCGTAATAAAGACCGCCACCGACGTGGCCGAGATGATACTCAGGATCGACGAGATGATCGTAGCGAAGCCCGAGAAGAAGAAGGAAGAGAAGAAGGAGGAGGAAGAGGAGTTCGGTGAGTGATTTTTGATCTTAGCTCTTCTTAAATAATGATCGTTATCGAACTACGCGGGGAAGGTGGAATCGTATTTAGAGAAGGGGTAGCGATCGGATCTGTATATAGGACTAAGGATGGGTTCCTAATACGCGACCTGTATAATGATATAATAGGAGAGATAAAGCGCGGAAGGGAGGGAGAACTTAGGATCTACGGACGTAATGAGGAGCCCATCGGATACGTAAGGAAGGGGTTCTTGAGGTATAGCATACGCGCTCTCGATCGGGACTTAAAGTTACGTAATGAGGGGGACCGGTACGCGCTCGAAGGGCCTATAGGAAGAATATGTAGATTTAGGAAGCAAGAAAACAGAATCGTGATCGACGCGAATGAGGGTATGGAAACTCTAGCGATGCTGTACGCGCTCGCCCTATTCGACATGTTAAAGCCGCGAGCGGTCGTCTTAACATAGATAGACCAGACGTATTTTCTCGCGATGAGTATAGAATAGAGGGTAAGGCGGTCGCTCTAAGGAAGACGTTCAACCATTACGACCGGCTCCTCTTAAGAGGAAGCGGATAAGCGTAAGGATTCGTGCGGGACCATAGATCGGGCGAAACACTAGGGGATAAAAAACTCAGAAACCGAATAGGTCCGCGAGACCAGCGACGGCCTCCTCTTCCTTCTTCTCCTCTTCCTCCTCCTTCTTTTCCTCCTCGGCAGGCTTCTCCTCAGCGGGAGCGGCGGCGGCAGGGGCGGCTACCATAGGTACGGCGGCCTGGGAGATGAGTTCCTCGAGGTTCACGTTCTTCACGGCATCCACTAGTACCTTTATAAGGGCTTCATCAACCTCTACCCCTATAGCGTTAAGGACGTTCTTTAGGGTCTCCTCCTCTATAGGCTTTCCGAGATAATGTAGGGCGAGCACGAGGTGAATATAAGCCTCAGCCTTCGACATATTCCCGTCCCACATAACGAGGATGTAAATGTTCTCCGGGTCTACTCAAAAAATCGCCTCGGTTTAGTAGAATATGTACTCCAGTAACGTTCCGGGTTTAAGATTCGCGATATATTTTGAACCGGAGGGCGAGACGCTAATACGCTTAAAAGGTCTTAACTACCGCCTCTATTCACGGATTATAAACGCTATTAGTAAGGTAGATGAAAAGCTAGCTACGGAGGTTCACGAGCTCGGCACGAAGCCGTTTACGTTCTCTCGGCTCATGCCGATAGATAAGGAGATAAGAAGAAACAGAAGCCTCCGGGTGACGCGTAAGAACGGAGAGCCCTACTTGAGGTTCTCGGTACCCTTCGTAATGTACTTCGGCTCAATGGTAGAGAAGGTCACGAACGCGTTTATAAACGGCCTCATAGACGCCCCTCCACCGTTTAACGCGCGCGTGATAAAGATCATGCCGAAGGTAATACCGAGCAAGAGCTCAGGAATACTAAAGACTCTATCGCCCATCTACATACCGAAGAGCGACCCTTCGGATAAGATCTTCTGGAACAGGATAGTAGAGCTCCTAAAGACCCGTATCAAGCTCTTTCGGAACGTCACTCGCTTCCCGAGCGAAGATCCGATATTTAGGCCTATAGTGAACGTTAACCGCGGTCGGGTTCCGAGGAGGGAAGTGGTACAAGTGATGTACGAGCCTAATAAGAAGTTCTCCCTCGAGGCGCGGAGCATGAGGATCTACTATAGCGGCCCTGAGTTATACTTAAGGGCGGCGCTATTAGGCGGATTAGGGTATAGGACGCATTACGGCTTAGGATACGTGAACCTCATTAGTAAATGAAGAGAGGCTCTCGCGTGCTCGGGATCGTGGAAACGTCCCCGGTTTTAGGACGCTCTTTACTATGTGGCGCTATAACTACAAGGTTCTTGCTCGAGGACGTCGGGATAGAGTTCATCACTATAGGGGGAATGGACGGAACGGATGGCGCTCTAAGACTCATTAGAAGGTTATATAGGAAGGATCTAAAGCTAGTCCTTTTTTCGGGGCGGATTGTGGCAGGATATAACCTCATAGACGTCGTGCGTATACACGAGGAAATAGGGCTTCCCGTCGTAGTGGTGCCTTATGGAAGGCCTAAGAAGAGGATATCCGAGATCATACGTAAGATCTTCGACGACTACGAGGAGCGCTTGAGGATATATCGGAGGGTAAAGTCTTATTCTGTGCCTCTTTCTATAGGGGGTAGGGAGCGTATAGGAATAGTAATAGGTATAGACCCGAAGGAGGCGGAGGCGTTCTTGAACTCGATACTCATAGGGAAGACTCCGTATCCTATATATGTAGCGGACCGTATAGCGCGCGGTCTTAGAAACTCTTTCGCCTCATTAAGACTTTAACAACCCGCGGTGGTAAAAACTCATCGGGGTCACCTTTTAAAACGTATATTTATGAAAAACCCCAATGAGTTCTCCCATAATCGTTCGCGGAGTCCCTTCGGTCACAGAGAATCCCGTAGAAATCGTTGAGAGGAAGGGAATAGGGCACCCGGATTCTATCTGTGACGGTGTCGTAGAGGAACTCAGCAGGCTCCTGAGTAGGCATTATATGGACGAGTTCGGGGCGATACTCCATTATAACGTAGATAAGGCCGTACTAGCGGGAGGGCGCGTTGAAGTAACCTTCGGCAACGGACGCTTGCTAGAGCCGATATACATCCTAATAGTCGGGCGCGCGACCACCGAGGTGATTCAGAACGGATCCGTAAGGCGCGTTCCCATAGGGTCCTTAGTTATGGACGCGGTATACGGACGGATCGAGAGGAACTTCCGTTTCCTCCGTCGCGAACACGTTGTGGTAGACTATAAGATACGCCCCGGATCCGCCGATTTAGTAGGGATGTACGAGTCTAGGTCAGAGGTGCCCTTGAGCAACGATACCTCCATAGGCGTAGGATTCCGGCCGTTTAGCCCAACCGAGAAGGTAGTATATGAGATCGAGAAAATGTTGAACTCGAGGGAATTTAAGGAGCGCTATCCGGCCGTGGGGGAGGACATAAAGGTGATGGGGGTAAGAAACAGGGATAAGCTAAAGATCACGGTCGCGATGGCTACGATAGCGATGTACGTTCATACTATAGACGAATATGTAGAATTGAAGGAGAAGATACGCGATATTATATTAGATAAGTTCTCCTCCGAGGTGCCGTACGAGCTAGAGGTACACGTAAACACCGCGGACGTTCTCGAGAAGGGACTCGCTTATCTAACTATAACCGGTACCTCGGCTGAGCACGGTGACGATGGACAGGTAGGACGCGGTAACCGCGTAAACGGCTTGATTACACCGTATAGGCCCATGAGCCTAGAGGCGGCCGCGGGTAAGAACCCGGTGTCTCACGTAGGTAAGATATACAACGTGGTCGCTAACGATATAGCGAGGCGCATCTATGAGGAGACCGACGCTAAGGAAGTAAACGTACGGATGGTCTCCCAGATCGGTAAGCCCATCAATCAGCCACAGATAGTAGATATAGGAATCGTAGGAAACGCGGACGAGGGTAAGATCAAGAGCATCGTGAACGAGGAGCTAGAAAAACTCCCCGATATACGGAAGAAGTTCCTAGAAGAGTACATACACGTGTTCCGAGTTTTTCACTCTATTAGTAGATACTCGTCCTTCTCTTCCTTCTTTTCCACGACCAAGTTCTTTTCGGGTAAGTAACGCAGCCGGATCTTCTCGTATTTCCCGACGAACATACTCTCTATTATATGTATCTCGGTCTCCACGAAGCCCTCTTCCGGTTTTACGAAGACGCTGTTAATGCGATCGAACCGTACGTCGAAATACACGGGATTCTCATTTATATCTCTCCGATAGAGGAAGCGTAGTAGGTCATGAGGCAGGGGTAATCCGTGAGTATTTATGTGCGGATCCTTATGCATCCGGGCTACGGCCACGCGCAGCTTAGGTATCCGGAACACCTCATGAGGCATCTTAAATACGTCGCTCGCGATCGCGATGCGGAGCTTATGATAAGAGCCCTCGTAATTAACTACTAAGTATACGGAAGAAACGTACGCGTCGTTCGCATGAGCGGATACCTCAAGCGTCACGAACGCGTCCGTCTCGTCCCCTATTACGTGCGCGTGTCTAATTATCGGGCCGCTATACAGCACGATACCGTCGTGTGTTCTATTGATCATGTATCTAAGCGATTCGGTAGAAAAATAATCAGAAGAACTCCTCGTTAAACGCCCCGAATCCCTTAATGGCCGTACGTATGTCGCTAAACGTGGGGATATTATGATCCTCTAGGTACTTTCTCCCGGGCTCAGCGATTTTTCCGGTAAGCCGTACAGCGGCTATGGGTTTTGTACCCTCATACGCGTCCACGACGGCCATCGCATGCTCTAGCGGATCCGTGAGCATGAACGTAGGAACTACGTTTATCACGAGTATCGCGTCTATCCTCTCGTCCTTTTCTAAGGCCCTAACGACGCGATAGAACTCATCGTATTTACCCATAGCGGTAACGTCTATAGGGTTCTTACGCGAGGCGAACCGGGGTAACTCTACGTCTATGTCAAGCTCAGGCACGACGATCCCATAAGCTTCGGAAAAGTCCGCGGATAACACGCTTCCACCCCCAGCGTTCGTTAGGATGCCCACGTTCTTTATCGGCTTCTTCGCCTTCCCCTTCATCTTAGCTAGGAAGTTCGCTACTTCACCGAGCTCGTATATCTCGTCCACGATGGGTACACGGGCCTGTCTAAACATTCCGCGCACGATCTCCCGAGAGGTAGCTAGACTACCAGTATGAGAAGCGGCGGCCCTCATTCCGGCCGCCGTCCTTCCAGCCTTCAACGCGACTATCGGAGCCTTTCTCTTAGCCCTAATGAGAGCATCATAGAACGCGCGACCGTCCTTTACTCCTTCTACGTACAACGCCACGGCCCCCGAGATCTCCGCTACGGGCTCTAATAGGTCCACGAAGGTAACGTCCATCATGTTTCCGATCGAGAAGAACGCGGTCATTCCCATCCCGGTGTGTAACATATGATACACTAAAGCGGCCCCTAAAGCGCCCGATTGGGAAATCACGCTCACGGGCCCCCTCGGGGGATATGCGATGAACGAGGCGTTCATGTCGTGTAACGTATTAATGATTCCCGCACAATTGGGTCCTATAATACGTATTCCGTATCTCTGAGCGATCCTTTTTACCTCATCCGCGAGGTCCTTTCTGCCGGCTTCTTCGAATCCAGAGGTGATTATCACGACGTGCCTCGTACCGGCTTCCCCTATGTCTACTAGGACTTTAGGAACGAGCTCGGCACGCACGACGATGATCGCTAGATCGATCTTACCGAGCTCCTTCGAGGCCTCCGAGACGCTAGGGTAAGCTTTAATGCCGCATATGTAACCTCCCTTAGGGTTTATGGGTACGATCTTCCCCTTATATCCCGAGTCCACTAGGTTCCTTACCACCCGGTAGCCGAGCTTTGCCGGATGCGAGGAGGCCCCTACGATCGCTATAGATTCGGGCTCTATGAACTCCTTCATCCTCTTTTACGCGTCGCGAGTATATGTAGCTCGTGTGATCGATCCCCTCATTTTATCCTTGGAGTCCTATACAATCCATGGACAAACGGGTGAGAGAAACGAGGAAAGGGATACTTCCCGTACTAGTATTAGCACTATTATCTAAGCGCCCTATGACGGCTCATGAGATCGTACACGAGCTCGAATCTAACG
>JAMOTR010000027.1 GCA_027068385.1 Candidatus Heimdallarchaeota archaeon | reverse complement strand
AGAGACCGTACGCGGGGGCGGAAACGTGATCTTCTTAGGACCCCCTCCCGAAATACTGGGAAACGTCCCGGGCGAGTTCCATAAGGAGTTCATCCTCACTTATCCCTATACCCCTAAGGATATCGTCCCTCTATTCGTGAAGCGCTTATTGAAGAAGTTCATGCAGCACGAGATATCGGAGGTACGGGTAAACGGAAGGCTCGTGAAGAGAGGTAGGGCCCCGAGTAGCGTGAAGCGTAGGAGGAGGGTCGAGATACCTAAGGATATAGAATTTCCTGAGGAGATATACAAGAAGGCCGTAACTCAGGATCAGGTAGAGGCGCTTAAAGCTTTGGAGTTCCTCTTACCGAGAAAACCTAAGGAAAGACGCGCGGTGGTAATCATCGCTAATCGCGGTCGCGGAAAGAGCGCAGCGCTTGGTCTTGCGCTTGCCGCTATCGCCCATAAGTATGCCGGTAAGGGGTATTTAGGGAGGTTCTTCATACCCATTACGGCCCCGAGTAGGGAAAACGTAAACACGTTGTTCGAGTTCTTAAGGATAGGACTAGAGGCGCTAGGGCATAAAGTAAAAACGTATAGGGACGAGATTAAAGCGCGCGGGATCATCGCCTCTTATATCCCTCCGAGTGAAATGCCGCGCATCATTAAGGACGAAAAGGCCCGGATCGCGGCCGTGGATGAAGCGGCCGGCATTCCTACCCGGCTCTTAGAACGCATCACAGAGCTCGTCGACCGCATAGCCTTCGCTTCTACTATACACGGATACGAAGGAGCTGGTCGCGGCTTCGCGCTTCGCTTCTTAAAGCGCTTGAAGGAGATGGCGGAGACTAAGATCGTAAAGATGGAGGAGCCGATACGTTACCCTCCGGGAGATCCCGTAGAGAAGTTCCTATACGACGCCCTCCTATTGGACGCTGAACCCGTAAATAAGAACGTCGTGGACGTGAGCGAACTTAGGCTCGTTGAACTCGATAAGCGCAAGCTCTTCCTAGACCGTGACGAGAGGCTCTTAAGGGAGTTCATAGGTATATACGTATTCGCTCATTACCGCAATCGTCCCAAAGATCTAATGATACTAGGAGACTCTCCTCATCATCGCGCCTTCGCGGTATTAGATAAGAACGGACACGTGGTTGGTGCTCTTCAGATAGCCGTGGAGGGTGGGTTCGATAGGAAGATGGCCGAAGAGATGTACAAGGGAAACGAGCCGCGTGGGCATATGATACCTCAGAGGATCGTGGACCACTACCGTACCCTCGAGTTCCCTCAGCTTAAGGGGTTCCGCGTCGTGCGTATAGCCGTTCACCCCGAGCTACAAGGACGCGGAATAGGGTCGTTCGCGTTAAGGGAATTGAAAAAGGTAGCGGAACGCGAAGGTCTCGATCGGATGGGAGCGGGGTTCGGAGGTACGCCTGAACTCATGCGCTTCCGGAGTAAAAACGGATTCGTGCCTTTGCACGTCTCGCCCGTTAAACAGGAGAGCTCCGGCGAGTATAGCGTGATCGTACTAAGACCCATATCGGAGAAGGCTAAGGAACTCATAGGTCTCTTCTACAAGGAATTCCGTTTGCGCTTCCTCACGCGGCTTAGACACGTCCACTACGACATGGACACGGAACTCGCTTGGTTGTTACTAAAGGCCCCGCTGTATTTGGGAGAGGAGCGTACTCCGCAGCTCACGCTCATCCAACGGAAACGCTTGGGCGCTTACGTGCGCTCTCGCCTTAGCTTCGAGACCGCATGCGACGCGATAGAGGAGATAGCTAGAACGTACTTCTTAGACGAGTGCGAAAGTAAACCTCAACTACGTAAGGATCGGGAGATGTTGTACATCGTAAAGATATTTCAGTCGCGTTCCCGGAAGATGTGCGCGGATATCCTCGGGGTAAATAATACGAGGAGGCTTAAAGAGTGGATGGCGAGGGCCACGAGGAAGCTATTTAAGCATTATAGGGATCGCGTAGGGTTAGAGCTAGACATGCGAAAAATGTCTCATAAATATTGTAGGAATTTCTTTTATCGTTAGCCTTAGGAAACCCCTATGAAGTTTCTCTTAAAGAAGCCCGAGGAAGTGAAGGACCTTCATACCGGAAAGCGTGTAGCTATAATAGGAGCGGGGCCCGCTGGTCTCACCTTAGCCGGCCGTTTAAGGACGCAGGGACACGACGTCACGATATACGAGAAGCTCCCCTATCCCGGAGGATTGCTGATGTTCGGAATACCCGAGCGGCGTATACCGAAGGAGCCCATAAAGAAGTCCATAGAGGACCTAAAGGCCGCGGGTGTGGAGTTCGTATTAAATAAGGAAATCATGGACGAGGAGCTAGAGAAGATCATAAACGAGCACGATGCCGTGTTTATATCTACCGGAGCTCGGAAACCTAAGAGGCTCAACATACCCGGAAGCGATGCCGAGGGCGTGATGCACGCGATGGACTGGCTACCGAAGCTAGGCTTATTACGCGAGGGATACATCTCTGAGGACGAGGTACCTAAGATAGGAAAGAAAGTGCTCGTGATCGGGTGCGGATATACGGCTATGGACGCCATAGGAGAGGCTCTAAGGCGCGGAGCCGATGTAATAGTCTCGTACAGACGTTCCCTAGAGTACGCCCCCACTAGTAAGAAGGAGGTAGAGGAGCGGGAAAAGAAGGGAGCTAAGTTCTACCGGCTCACGCAACCCGTAGAGTACATTAAGGACGAGAAAGGACACGTGAAAGCCGTTAAGCTTATGAAGATGAAGCTCGGGGAGCCGGACGAGAGCGGTCGCCCTAGGCCCGTTCCCACCGGTGAGACCTTCGAGATCGAGGTAGATACCGTGGTAGAGTGTACCGGAGAGATCGCCACTCCTCCGTTCAAGGATCCTGAGAAGCTCGGAATTAAGACCACTAGGAAGAACACGATCGTCGTGGACGACCTCATGAGGACCTCTAGACGTAAGGTCTTCGCGGGCGGAGACGTCGTAGCCGGGCCTTCTAATATAGGTACGGCTGTGAGTCACGCGATGAAAGCGTTACGTGGGATACAGGAGTTCTTCAATACCGGAGAACGGCCCGAGTTATGATTTTTAACGTCTTCTTTATTATAGTTGCGGGCGATGGTTAAGATGAAAACGGACGCAACTAGTATCATAGATGGTAGATCCGCTCCGCTTGAAGGTGAGGCCCGATAAGAAGGAGATGTATCTCAAGACGATTCTCTTAGGGGATGAAGGAGTAGGTAAAACGACCCTTAGAAGGAAGCGGATGGGTACCTCTATCAAATCGGAGATAGATGAAGAAAGGTACGTGAAGACCTTAGGCGTGGACGCATCGGCTAAAAAATATAAGGTAAAGGACCGGGGAATAGTGATCTTAGTGTACGACCCAAGCGGCTCTAAGCTCTTCCGCGACTACGTGAGAACCGTGTACAAGAACACCGAGGGTGTAATATTAATGTTCGACGTGACGAATAGGAAATCTTTTAATAACGTCTTCGAGCGGATCGACGACTATTTGAAGTACGGTGGTCGTAAGGATCCTGTAGTGTACCTCGTAGGTAACAAGATAGATCTAAAGGATAAACGCGTGGTGAGTAGGGAGGAGGGAGAGGAATTAGCGAAGGAATTAAGCGAGTACTTAGGGTATGAAGTACCTTACCGGGAGACGTCGGCTTTAACGGGAGAAAACGTTCGCGAGATGATGAGGAGTCACGTGATAGATCTAAGCAAACGGATACTCAAAAAGATCTTACGAGTTTTTCGCTCGAATCAAGTCGCCCAAGAAGTCTTTTAGGCTCGTCGCTCCTAATATCTCGTTATACGTCATTCCTAGAGCCTCTATGAGCTGTTCGAATACGCTCTTTAGTAGATCCTCGTACTTCTCCACGTCGATCTCTTGAGGCTTAGCCATAAACGGGGGTTTAGCTCCGGGCTTACCGCGCACGTATACGTACTCTACGATGCTCCCAGCACGTACGCGATATCCCATTTGCCTAAGCATCTTCGCAACCTTCACGTGAGGCTGCTTAGCGTCGTAATCTTCTGGGTTCTTCGAGAGCCTTACGCGTATAGCGAGCTCGTTTACGTCGAAGTTCCCGGACCTCAAGCGTCTGATCGTAGTGCGTATGATCTCCTTAATCCTCTCTTTAGCCCTTTCGAACTCCTTGGGATCGTGAACCTTAGAGAGTTCCTCTAATGCTTCAGCGAACGCCTTCTTAAACATCTCCGGGGTGTTACGCTTCTTCCCAAGCATCCCCTTGATCACGATCTTACCGTCCGTCGTCACGCCCACGTAGTTCTTCTTGCGCTCCGTGAAGACTACGTAACGATATACTTTATCTACCTCTAAGTCTATGTTTAGCTCCTTTCTAGCCCGCTCCTGTAGAGCTTCTATAACCTCTTCGGGAGCATCCTTAACGAATATGCTATCCGTGTCTCCGTATATTACCTTAGCCCCTAGTTCCTCGGCTTTAGCCTTGATCCTCGAGATCACGTATCTTCCTACGGCCGCGGTAGCCTCGGCTACGGGAGGACAATATAACGAGAACCTCTCGAACCCTAACACTCCGTAAGAGGCGTTAATTAGAACCTTCAGGGCGCTCTGTACGGCATCGTAGAACGCGCGCTCGTCCTCGGGTAAGCTCTTATCTTTACTCTTAGGCTTGAAGTACTTCACGCGGAGGTCACGGATCATTCCGATCAAGAGGCTCATGATTCCCTTCCTGTCCACGCGCACGTAATGAGGCGTCTCCGGTATCCGCTTTACCGGAATGTCCTTCGATACCGGAGCGTTTATCGTCTCATAACTTAAATTCCGCACCTTGATTACCGAGGGATATAGCGAGGCCACGTCTAAGACTATGACGTTGAAGTGTATTCCGGGTACAGGATCAATTACGATCGCTCCGCGGTATTTCTTACCTTTGATCTTAGGGTCCGTGAACGTCGCTCCCTTCTCGCGCAATACGTCCTCACGCCTAGGGAACAGCCGGTTACGCCTACGATGCTCCCGCAGTATCCGCGAGTCTATCCGGGCGCTTATACCGCGCCTCACGATATCATGTATGCCCATACGCGATATACGGGCGAACATGATCAGCAGCTTCCGTACTAAGGAGTTATTATGAGTCGTAAGTTCTAGCGTTATCTGAGCGTCGTTGAGGTTATACTCTACAAGCGTTTGGGCGTCTAGTTCGGAGATATAAGTGGGAAGTTCCACCTTCCCCTTACCGATCACAGCTTTAGCTACGGTATCGAGCCTTAGGTCGTCATATGCGCCTCCGAAGACGTATCCGCGCATCCCTTCATTACCGAAGAACTGCATTAGGTCTACGTGTATGGGAACGTTCTCGTGCCGCGTCCCCTTCACCGGCCGGAAGTCCGCGCGATATCCCTGTCCTCCTGTCCTATAATGTATAGGAACGTCGGTAATTCCTAGGTACTTTAAGCGCTTCGCCAAGTATGGGAGATCGAAGTTATCACCGTTCCGCGTGAGTACTACGGGATATCTGAACGCGTCCTTCAAAGCGTCCGTAATCATACGAACCTCGTTTTCGTATATCCTCACTTCGGCATCCACGTCCACCTCCTTAGCTCCGGGACGTTCGAGTATATAAGTGCGTCTAAGACCGTCGTTAGATACTAAAGATATGGCGATGACGGGATATTCCGGCTCGCGGGGCACCTCTTCTCCAGGAGCTCCCACCTCTATGTCTAACGCTACGCGAGGGATCTCAGGAACAGGCGACGATAGTAGCTTTACGTACTCCTCAAATAGCTCCACGTCGTCCACGTCTTCTTCGGGTATCTCCAAAGCCCTGCCCTCTATGATCGGTATCCGCCTCCCGTCCTCGTACTTATGCCGTAGTCCGGGTATTACCCCCGTATCGTAAATGAAATTGCGGAAGTACTTGATGTTAGCTTCCCGAGCCCCTCCGTAGTTCTCTAGCTTCTCGCGTAAGTTCCTCACGGATAGCGGATCGCCTACGATGACCTTAGTTACTTCTATTTGTGAATCTATGAGCGGATAGTACTTTTCCTCGCGAACGAACGTCGCGCTAACGCCCAAAGCGCGTAACTCTTCGGGCTTAAGAGGGCTATATAAGTACGGCCTATGGCCCGTTTCGTCCCGCCAGCAATACGGACGACCCTCCTCGGTAGCCGTATAAAGGACTCCCTTATTACTCTTGCTCTCATAGAAAGACCCCAAGACGAACGCCTTCATGCTATGTATTTAAGGGAAAATTATGAAGGATCGCACGTATTCAAAGACCCCTACGAGAGTATACTCATCGTCGTAATCGACGTAGTGGTCGACGATTGTTCTACCGTTCGCGATCTCCCGCGCGTTAGCGGTCGAATATAATAGAATGCTCCCGGCCGTTCCCATGGTTCTAGCTATCGGCTTCTCATATTTCACCCGAACGTATAGCTCGAACGGCTCTTCCCGGTAATCTATTTGAGGGAATATCGGTGAGAATGCGTATTCGCGCTTGAGGTAGCGCTTGAGCTTATTGGGATTCGCTATTTTACGGGCTAATTCTATCGAATATCCCATGATCGTGTATCTCACGTCGTCCGTGTCGAAGAGGTTGAGGAAGTTACCTATAAGATAAGATATTAAATAGTCGCATTCGTGAGAGAACCTCCCGCGCCCTTTATATCCTAGCTTTCTTAGGTCTATCTCTCCGATCTTATATGGGCCTACGAGGACGTCACCGACAATCTTATGCCTTATTCCTAAGACGCTGTATAAAGCATACGCGACGTCTCCGGGATATATTTCTCCCTCGTTTATGAGCTCGCGGTACAAGGGAACCGCCAAGGGCCGAAAGTGTTCGTATACTTTAAGAACAAAACGCCTAACCGTCATAAACAGAGTTCCATATATTATTTAAAAAGCTTAAATATATCAACGATCCTTAGTGCGTCCTCTAGAGGGCTCTTAAATCCTAGAGATATACGTATAAGACCGGGAGAGATCCCCAGGGCTCTTTTTTCTTTATCGCTCATGAACGCGTGCGATAACCTCCGCGGTAACTCTACGAACGTATCAGGAGCGCCAAAGCTCGGGGATAAATAGAATTCCTTAGCGAGCGCGTTCACGATCTCTACGGCCTTCTTCTCGTCCATCACGTCCACAGCTACGATGCCGGTAAACCCTTTGAGAAGCCTCTTAGCTATGTGATAATCGGGATGAGAGGGGTGCATCGGATACCGAGCGGCGAATCCCATATCTAGGAGCTCCTCCACGAGCCTCATCGCGGCTTTATCGTACTCTCTGAGTCTATGTTCTAACGTATCAATGCCGCGTTCTATAAGCCGGGCTGCGAACGGATCTATCGCGCCCCCTGTAAGGAACAGGGTGAAGCGGAGCCTTTCTATTAACTCCTCGTCGTTCGAGGCCGCGTATCCGCCAAGAGCGTCTGAGTGACCGTTCATGAACTTCGTAAGCGACGCTACTACCACGTATGCGTGTCTTAGCGCCTCATAGAATATGGGAGTCACGAACGTGTTGTCGATCACGAGCGTGCCCTCGAGCTCATATACTGGAGGGACGCGTAACGTAGGATTAGTGACGGCCTCTAAGAATATTAGATCGTAGCTCTTATCGACGTTTATCTCATGGGCGGGTACAACCTCCGTTTTTATTCCGAACTTCCCCAAAAAGTCCGTAAGAAGAACGTGCGTGTCTCCATATACGGGACCTCCCAGGAGAACCTTAGATCCGGACTTTAATAACGTAAATAACGTAGAGGCGATAGCGGACATCCCTGAGGAGAACACAACTGAGTCGTACGCGTCCTCCAGCTCGGCTATCCTGTTTTCTAAGCGACGTACGTTTGGGTTAGAGCCGCGCGTATAGACGTATTCTCCGGTCTTATCCTTCGGAAACCTAGCTCCTTTCTTCATTATTTCCTCCATCTGTTCAACGCTCTCAAACCGGAACGTGGCCGTCTGATATATGGGAGGCCTTACGGGCCTATTGGGGTCCATTAAAAAAATCGTTTCTCTATAACGTATACTCTTGCGTGGATGAAACCGTCTTCTCCTTCGAACGTCCTTAGTACGTAGTCGTACTTATCCGAGTTCACGATCCGAGAAAGTAGAAGAAACACGCATTCACTAATGTTCGTTTTGGCGCCGAAGTTTTCGGCCGCGCGCTCTACGAACGTTTTATCCTCCTGCACGTCCTCGAACACGGCCGCTATCTTTACGTGTTCGGGCGCATCCTCCTTAGGCTCTACGCGTTTTAACTTACAATAATGCCCGAACTTGTTGATGACTTCTACCGCTTCCTCGAGAGTTTCGGGATACTTTAGATTATGTAGCTTCGTGAGAAGGGGGAACTGACGCTTAAGCCCGTACTTCAAAGTTATTCCTATTAGAGAAGGATCACCAAACGCGTCTAATAGCCCAGAGACGAGCATATTAACGTGACCGAATATAGCGCTCGCTATGCGCCTCTCGCACTCCTCATAAGGAGGGGCATTAGGCGGTCTCTGGTTATCGGACATTCGATACATAAGGACGACTAGATAAAAAGCCTCAGAGCGTAGGTTCTATAGTTTTTCTCAAAATTTCAACAGTATTTTCATCGAGGAACTCTTCGGCCGTTCTCACTATCGCGTACTTCGTGAAGTCGTGTTCCGGAATCATCACGAAGGATTTTATAAGCATATCACGGGCGAGTTCGTTGTTCTTATCCTTGTATAATATGGATAGCGACATAGCGGGTAATATCCTAGTTAACGCTAGGTATGCACCTCTAGATCCCATTCTCGATACCCTATACAAGAGCCTAATACTCCTAAGGGCGTCGGGCTCTAGAAGCATAGTAGACACGCTTACGTTACCGTAGCGGATGCCGGCTAACGCGAAAACCGCAGCAACCATCGTATAATAGATGTGCGGACACTTACCCGCGCGGTATAACGATAGGATAAACTCCGCTTTCTCCTTATAGATCTTCTCCAATCTACTCGCTTGCGTTTCTATTAATACGGGTATGCTCCGCCCCAAAGTAGAACATTCATATAATAAGTAGCGCGGCTCCTCTAG
>JAMOTR010000026.1 GCA_027068385.1 Candidatus Heimdallarchaeota archaeon | reverse complement strand
TCTCGCGCCTCGTTACGGGCTTTTCCGGTTTCTTTTTCTTCTTACCGAAGACCATGTAGTGGTAATTTTTAGAGATCAACAAAAATTAGTCCTCGGTCGACTCCTTAAGCACGGATCTAAATCTCTCCGCTATCTCCTCTAGATCCTCGGGTCTCATGTCCCTAAGCACGGACCTAGGAAGAATCTCGGAGATCTCGTCGGCGCATACGGGCATATGCGAGACTAGTATCGCGGCATACTTGGGATGAATCCCCTTCTCCGATTCGAGCCGCTCGCGTAACTCCTTCAGCTTCTCTATGGGTATGTCTTTCTCCACTAGTTCCTTATAAAGACCGGTGTACTCTATGAGGTCGTTAATCTCCGGAGCTCTAACGCGCTTGGAGGCCTCTATGAGTATCTTACGTAGTTCGAGCATGCTCACGTATTCCTCACTCTCGATCACTTTGATACGAGGCCTGGGGAGATCCGGGTCGATATATCTCATACGATCTATTAAAAACTCGCTTATTTACGCTCTTAGAAGGCCTCAGATGATCCGGCCGAACGATGAGGGTCTTAATCTTTCCTCCGTCGCGCACCTCCACTATGTACGCCCTTCCGCGCTTTCCGATTATGCGGCCGGTCCTTCCGTGGAAGCGCCTATGGGGCATTCCCTTATGTACCGCGGGGTTGATGATGATGTCCACGTAGTCTCCCGGCTGATAATCGATGAGCCGGGGAGTAACGGGGATCTTACCACGCTCCCTAGGATGACGAGAGAGAATCTTCCTGCTCCTGCTCCTAAACCCGTGAGACTTCACGACCATAGTTCCGGCATAACCGAGGCTCTTTAGAAATACTCCTTCGTGTTAAAAATCAGCGAGTCCTACGCCTCCTAGGCTGGCCCGGAGGTATCCTAAGCTGGAACCTCCTCACATAAATCATCCTAGCCCTCTTGCGGGGGAACGGATTGTGACGCTCCTTAGGCGTAATACCGCGCCTCTTCAAATCCTCTAACGTAGCCTTACGCACCTTACCCGCATACTCCAATCTACCGTGGACTACCATACCGCTCAATACGAACCCAGGTAATAACTTTTCGAGGCGCTTTCTTATATCACGTCCTTCAAACGATAATGCGGAGGGCTCAGATTCCGCCCACCTTAATTATAGGATATGATCAACGCGTCGAAGAGCTCCTAAGCGAGTTCATGTCCAGCGTCCCCACTATGCGCGATTTCGTGTTTAGTTTGCACTATAAGCCCAAAGCACACGACATGCTCAACGTTAAGATCATGAGCCCGTTCGTGTACGTTCCGTTCCCTCATATATTGGACGTCTTGGATCCGTTTAACGTGAAGAACCTAAGCGGGTTCGAGGTGGCGATCATAGCTACGGAGGACGAGGCGACGTTGAGGACGGGTCTCTTATTAAAGGACCTGGGCGTCGACACATACGTATACATGGGGGATGAAAGCGTGGAAATTGAGGAGGTGGTGGAGGAAAGGCCGGAGGGGGAGCGCATACCTAGAGTAATAAACGGGCTATACGTGATACCGGGATACGGTAAGAGGATCATGGAAGAGGAATTTAAGCGCGTGGGGAGCGGTTTCATCACGAATACGGGATGCGTAGTCGCCCCGAGTTACGAAGAGGCGCTAAGAATCCTCAACGAACAATCTATATAAATGAGAGAGATAAAACCTAGAACCGACCCATCCTTCGCCTTCTATGCGTCCGGATCTAGAATATATCCGTAAGACTGATGAGCTTATAAGGCCTTACGTCGTACGCACTCCCGTAGTGAAGTCCCTTTATTTATCGAAACTGTTTAACGCTGAGGTATATCTAAAGCTCGAGAACTTGCAGGTAACGGGCTCGTTCAAGGCCCGTGGGGCGTTTAGTAAGATCTTGAGGAACCTAGATAAAGCGAGGAAGAACGGGGTCGTAGCGGCTAGCACAGGTAATCACGGCCAAGCCGTAGCTTACGCCTCCACGACGTTAGGCGCTAAGGCTACGATAGTGATGCCCACAACGGCCCCGCAGTTGAAGATTAATAGGATTAAGCGGTTCGGCGGTGAGGTGCTTCTACACGGTGAGATCTTCGACGAGGCGGCTAAGAAGGCGATAGAGTTGGCCGAGAAGGAACATAGAGTGTTCGTTCACCCCTTCGACGACCCAGACGTGATAGCGGGACAGGGAACGATAGGACTAGAGATAAGCGAGGTAGATCCGGATATCGTGGTCGTACCCGTGGGCGGCGGGGGACTAATATCCGGGATCTCGATAGCTCTAAAGAGCATTAAGAAGGACGTGAAGATCGTCGGTGTACAATCTAAGAAGTTCCCTCACGCTTACCTTAAGCGGGCCGAGGCTAAAGGCAAGCCGAAATTACCCGTAGAAAAGTACCACGGAGGATTTATACTCCCCGATGGGATAGCCGTGAAGGAGCCGGGTAACATTACGACGAAGATCATAGCGGAGCTCGTGGACGATTTCAAGTTAATCGGGGACGAGGAGCTTCTAAACGCGATATACATACTCGCTAAGCGGGATAAGGTAATAGCCGAAGGGGCCGGAGCGGCATCCGTGGCGGCTCTGTTATCCGGAGACTTAGACGTGGAAGGGAAGAGGGTCGTGCTCGTAATAAGCGGGGGTAACATAGATCCGCCCGCTCTTATGGAGGCGATCTTATACGGCCTCAACAAGGATGAGCGTCTCTTCTATCTTAAGTTCCGCGGGCCCGCTGACGCTCTTAAGACGCTTAGCGAGCATCACGCTCTAGCTATTAACGCGTGCATGCGCAAGCTCCCCGTAGAAGGAATGGAGTTCTCAGGATACGTGATACTAGGAACGAAGAACGACTTCGAGAAGCTCGTAGAGGACCTAAAGGATAACGGGTGTGAAATTTTTGAGTGAATTTTAATAAAGCGCTCGTGGACCGGTACGAAATATCTATCAAAGAGCACCGTAAGAATCGCGGTAAGATTATTATGACCCCAAAGGTTCCCGTACGCGACAGTAAGGATTTATCTATATGGTACACCCCCGGGGTAGCCGGACCGAGCATGAGGATTAAGGATGATCCGGATGAAGCTTATGAACTCACTCGGAAACGGAACTCCTTAGCGGTCGTGTCCGATGGTAGTCGCGTGTTGGGGCTCGGAGACATAGGTCCCCTCGCCGCCCTTCCGGTGATGGAGGGTAAGGCTTTGCTCTTCAAGTACTTCGGAGGCGTGGACGCTGTTCCGATAGTGATCGATGAACACGACGTAGAAGGGATAGTGAGGACCGTTAAAGCGATCGCCCCCTCATTCGGAGGAATAAACCTCGAGGACATTAAGACGCCTACGTGTTTCTATGTATTAGAAAGGCTTCAGAAGGAGCTAGAGATACCCGTACGGCACGACGATCAACAGGGGACCGCGGTCGTCGTGTTAGCCGCTTTGAAGGCCGCTTTAGAGATCGTAAATAAGAGCCTAAATGAGGTAGAGATCATACTCTTCGGACTCGGGGCTTCGAATTACTTCCTCTATAAGCTCCTTAAACACGCGGGAGCGGATCCGAGGCGCATAGTGGCGATAGATAGTAAAGGAGTAGTCTCGCCTAAGCGCGAGTTGCCGGATTATAAGAGGCGGATAGCCGAAGAAACGGATCCGAGAGCGGAAAGTGTAGAGGAAGCGTTCGAAGGGGCGGACGTCGTGATAGCGGCTTCGAGACCCGGTCCGGGCGTGATTAAGAGGGAACGGATAGAGAGGATGAACGAGGACCCAATAGTGTTCGCGCTCGCGAACCCCGTTCCTGAGATCATGCCCGATGAGGCTAAGAGGGCCGGAGCGAGGATCGTGGCCACGGGTCGCTCGGATTTACCGAACCAGGTGAACAACTCCCTAGCCTTCCCGGCCGTCTTCCGCGGAACGTTCGACGCTAGGGCTAAGAAAATTACTATGAGGATGATCTTAGCGGCATCCGAAGGGTTATATGAGTACGCTAAGAGGCGCGGAATTTCTGAGGATTATATCATACCGAGGATGACCGACCCCGGAGTATATGAATACGTAGCCGCTAAGGTCGCTACCGCGGCCGTGGAGGACGGTGTCGCGAGGCGTAGGATGGGCTTCGAGGAATTCTATGAGGAGGCTTCTAGGATAATATCGAAATCGCGCGCTGTATTGGAAAGCGTAGTTCGTATCTTAAGAGACCGAAGCGAGTTTTTTCACATGCCCGTGGAGAAACACGTAGAAGAGGATAAGACGATCGTGCTTACGAAGCCGGGGACCCCTATTAGGGAAAAAGAGTTCTCGCTGAAGGACCTTAAGAACCGGGGTCTCTCTTTATATTACGGAACGGAAGTAGGCGGGGAGGAGGGTTACTTCCTAGCGACGGAGAACTTAGAGGTGGGTGATATAGTAGAAAGCGGATCCGTGAGCTATACGATCAAGCGCGTGATCGAAAAGCTACCGAAGAAGTCAAAGGTGTATGCCACGGTAAGCGACGACGGCCTCATTAGGATATACCTAAAGCTCTATAATATCGAAACGGGAGAGTATGAGGAACACGAGATCTTCGAGGAGTACGCGGAGGACATCATAAATAGGATGATCGAGAAGCTCAAGCTCGGTGAAATAAGGGAGAGCCTTAAGGCCGCGGACGTGATCACTCATCTAGAAAAAGGTGATTGTGTGGGCATCGGCATCGATATCAAGGAATCAATACCTAAGTATAAGCGCATCCTGAGGGCGGCTAGAAAGCTCTTGAAGCGCTTGTCTTATGGGGAGTTCCGCATGAAGTTATGCGACATAAATAGCTATCGGGTATCCTTACGCATACCCACTCTCGAGCTCTTAGAGGCGTCTACCGCGAAAGAAGTGGAAAGCCTACTCGGTATGTTCGCTAGGCCTGAGGTGTGAGAACCTTTTTAGGATCTCCTCTACGATGTAATCACACGCGTACTTAGACCGCTTTCCGCTCACTATAGGATGGGCGGATCTAGTCTTCGTTCCGCATTCGGGACATATTTCTTGTAGAGTATAACGACCGCACTTAGGACACTTACGGATCAAAATAAGTCACCTCTTGCTCCTTATAATCTTACCCTCTCCCCCGAGCTCGCGCATGCGTTTGATCACGCGCATCGCTAAGTCCTGAGCGAGCTTGCGCAACGCTTTAGGGTCGACGCCCTTAAGCTCGATCACGTATTTAGGGGCCCCCTCCGTGTACATCCTTATCTCTACGTCCTCCGGCATCTCCACCTCCCGCACGGCTAGAAATGCTTCCTTTATCTTCTCTACTCCATCGGGCGCTAAGGAGGTAAGTTGTATCTTCACGCGCTCCACGTATAGTTCGCGCTTTACGCTAAGCTCCCTCAGAGCCTCCATGATTGGTCCTATCCGCTCTTCCGGTATACCTAAGCTCCTAAGCGTAGCCTCCCCTCCGGCTCCGATGAGTTCGAGACCCTTAAGTATGTTTCCCCATTTGCGCTTGATTTGTTTCAAGAGCTTCTCCTCGAGCTCCTCAGGATCGACGTTGAGCTTCTTAGCGATGTTATCGAGTATCTTTTGTAGACGCATCTCCCTCCTAAACTCCGCTAGAGCCGCCTTTTTATCGCGCTCGCTCACGCGCTTTATGGAGCCTTCTATGTATCCCGTCCTCTCATCTACGCGACGTATACGTACGACCACGCGCTGGTTCATGCTCACGTAATGTCTTATGTTCTTCACGCGCCCGGGATATACCTCGGAGACGTATACGTAAACGCGCTTACCCTTATACGGCACGTTCTCTATCTCCACATATACACCGTGATCGTGAATCTCTACTATACGGCCCACCACTAGCTCCCCGGGTCTCGGAAGATCGCTCATCGTGATAAATAAGCGAAGATGCAAAAACTCATCTCCACACGTCGGAAACCTTTCTTTCGACTATTTCAGATCCCTTAAGCTTCGCGTATCCGGCGACGAAGGCCTCAGACGTATGATATATCGTGATTCCCTCGTGACTCACCGCTATAGCCCCCATAGAGGGATTCTCGAACTCCTTAGAGGCCATTAACATCGCGCTCTTCACGGCTAGTTCTATGGGAAGGCCGAACGCGTATAAGTTCGCTATGTTCTTCGCAAGCGTGGTCTTCATGATCTGTTCTCCTATTCCGGAACATGAGATCGCGATCCCGTTTCCCACGTAAGTGCCGGCTCCGAATATCGGGGAATCCCCGACGCGGCCGGGTAGCTTTAGGAAGACGCCACCAGTACTCGTAGCCGCGGCCAAGTGTTCACCGTCGAAGGCCACGGCACCGACGGTATCGGAGAAAGATATGTACTGCGAATAATGCCTTATGAGCTCTCTGAGCTTCGGATATACGCGATCTATGTACTCGTTCCGCTTCTTTATCTTCTCCTCCGGTATCCCCTCAGTCTCACCGAGTAATACCTTAACGGCTTCCTTCCGACGCTTCCTATTACGCTCGGTGATGAAGAACTCGTTACTATCCACGCTCATCCCGTAAGACTCCGCGAGCATGTCGGCCCCCTTGCCGGCTATGAGTAAGTGATCCGTCTCCATCACGCGCTTCGCTAGTAACACGGGGTTCCTCGCTATAGTCGTTCCCGCCACGGCACCGCATGAGTCTTCCGTAGCCACGCACGCGTCCATCTCTACTTCCCCTATAAGATTAAGCGCGGAGCCTATTCCGGCATTAAGATAGGGAGAATCCTCCATGCTTACGACGGCGGCGATCACAGCGTCGAGCGCGTTTCCGCTCTTTAACGTCTCTATGCCTATATCTAAAGCCTTCATAACGGCATCTAGAGCCTTAGAGCGAACGCTCTTATCGCTCCGCCTACCCGCTCCCCCGTGAACGGCTATGAACTTCATGCACGAACGAGTCTCGCGACGTTGATAACTATATCCTACTCCGGCTCTAGGCGAGAACTAAAAATCAAACCTACGAGCGTATGCGTATGCTTTACGTCATAGACGGGACCGATCATATATTCGGAAGGCTAGCCTCGCGGGTTGCTAAGAGGGCTCTAGAGGGTCATGAAGTTCGGGTATTTAACGCTGAAAAGCTTATAATGACCGGAGACCTCGACCGGTACCGCGAAAAGTATGAGGAAAAGATGCGGGCGAAGTATGCCGTAAATCCCAAGCGCGGCCCCTTCTTCTATCGCACTCCCGACCGTTTCTTCAGGCGTGCCGTGAAACAGATGCTCCCCAGGAGGAAGCCTACCGGTAAGAGGGCGTTAAGACGCGTGAAGGTTTTCATAGGAGTTCCCGTCGAATACGAGCGTCTCTTTAAGAAGCGCGCTCAGAAGGTACCCGAGGCTTATAAGGACCGTCTACTCACCTCGAAGTACTTCTACGTCGGAGATCTGCTCAAGCTCTTAGGACGGAAGCCGAGAAAGTATACGATGAGAAGGTGATCGAAATATGGCGGAGAATCGCGTCGTAGTAGTGACGGCTAAGCGTAAGACCGCGATAGCTAGGGGAGTAGTGCGCCCCGGTACGGGAATAGTGAGGATCAACGGCTATCGCGTCGAGGTATACGGGGACGAGCTAGTAAGGTTATTCATCATGGAGCCTCTCATCATAGCCGCGAACGTCCTAGGGGAGGATAAGCTCAACACGGTGAACATATACGTAACCGTGAAGGGCGGAGGGTTCATGTCCCAGGCGGCCGCGGCTAGGTCAGCTATCGCTAAAGGACTCGTAGAGCGGTTCCAGGACGAGGCTCTTAGGAACGCGTTCCGCGACTACGACCGCTATCTCCTAGTGGATGACGCGAGACGTAAGGAGCCTAAGAAGTATGGAGGTCCTGGGGCTAGAGCGAGATTCCAGAAGTCCTACAGATGATTTTTTGTTGTATTATACGCGGGAGTTTCCTAATATTAGATAAACGCCCGAAACGTTAAAGACATGAGGAAGATATTCTATTTAAGCTTATTTATAGTACTTCTCTTGATCGTTCCCGCTGTGCACGCTACCCCGTCCGAGAACGTTAATTACACGCCTCGGATCGGAAAGACTTTAACGTACTCTGGGGTAATAAAGGGAATATACACGAACTCTACTGGTACCTATAACATAACGATAATAGCGGACTTCAACGCTACCGTGATAACCTACATAGAGGTAGCCAAAGAGGCCTCGTATGCCGTGCATTACTTCGGGGCCGCTACTATACTCGTGAACGGGACGCCTATAGGTATAGAACCCATAGACAAGACCGTCGAAAGCGGGAACGATGCCTCCGTCGGTGTGTTCGTGGAGGAGAATATGCAGTTCATAGCCATAAACGTGTCTCACATACCCGAAGCTCTATACGCTTATACCCTTATACTAGGACCTCAGAACTTCACCGCCACGCTCGATGAGTATGAGAACATGCCCACGCTTACCGTAAACGCCTACATAAGCGACCTTGAGGAAGTAAAATACGGTGAGATTCACCTCACTTATCTGCTCACCTACGGAATCGTACTAGATCAGTACATGTACCTAGTCCCCGAGCACGATTACGACTTAAGGATCTTCCCCATGGGTTCAAGCGAGGGCGAGTTCAAGTACGTAGAGGTACACTACGAGCTCATCGCTTATCCCGATATGACTCCCATAGAGCCCAAGCTCGACGTTCCCGACGAGCGGACCGGAATGCACGCGAAGCGGAAGGTCACGAATGGGACCGACACCGCTTACGCCTCTATAGACGTGAACGAGATCGTGGTCGTGGGCGAGGTGATACTCATAGAGAGCGATATATCGATAATCTCCCAGACGAACTTAGGGCTCACTCGGACCTCCACGTTCGGACGGCTACCGACGCCCGACGATCCTCGGGTAATGCCGCCCGTGCTCATATACCCTGATTACTTAGATGACGTAGCTCAGGAGTACAACGCGACCGAGGATACGTTCACCGTGAACGGTGAGACTTATGACGTATACGTAGCGAACGTCGATAACGCCACCGTTGCGTTCATCAAGGACCTAGGAGTCCTCGCTTACGCTATGGGCGAGAACGGATCTATAACGCTTGTGGAACTAAACGTGCCCGCTGAGAGTGAGGAGC
>JAMOTR010000025.1 GCA_027068385.1 Candidatus Heimdallarchaeota archaeon | reverse complement strand
GTTCCTCGATAGCTCAATAATCGATAGCGTGGGCCTGGTATCACCGGTATATACGACGCTCTTACCTTCGCGCCACACGCTCACCTCCCGGGGCTTTATCAAGCGGCCGGACACCTCTACGAGCTCCCCTTCCGCGATCAACCTTCTCTTCTCTTTAGGCACTTCCTCGATTAACTCTTTAATAAGCTTAGGCCTCCTAGGAAGGTCTACGCGATACGCGTAATTCGTGATCGTATGCTTTCCTAACGCTACGGAGATCAGCAGATCGCCGAAGGATATCACGTCGCCCTGAACGGCTTCTATCACGTAAATGGGGAAGTCCCCGAAGAATGCTATGGGTAAGGATATGAATGAGAGTACGAAGTTCCTAGTTCCGGGAGGTCCTACGATGTACACCGGACGAGTTCTTCCGGTCATCGCTAGGGTAGCGAGGAAGCCGGGTAACCCGAGGACGTGATCCGCGTGTAGGTGAGACAAGAGGATCATCAAGTTCTTGTTCGTTCCGTAACGCAGTAAGCGGTATTGAGCCCCTTCGCCTATGTCTAGGATGATCTGATATCCCGCGTGCTCTATGAGATAGCACGGTAGCCGCCTCTTATCTGAAGGGGCCACGCCCCCGGTCCCCAAGAAGCGCACGAGCATCTATTATTATCTATAGGATTATCGTTAAGCTCACGTGGAGATCAGGACGGCAGGACTAGCCGTAATAAAGTCCGGAGTACCGGTCCTTGTTATACTCCCGACTCGGCTGAAGCAGCGCATTGTGAACTCGGTAGGAGGCTCAGAAGAAGCTATAGACCTTGCCGTATCATCCATAGCTTCTTTTTACGACGTAATAGTGAACTCCATAGGAGGGGACGTAAGAACGATAGAGACGGATATCTCGAAGATATATATCCTACCGGTGGACGCTGAGACGAAGATACTACTCTTCGTCCCCGGTGGTATAGACGTAGATAAGATGTTGCTAGATGCGTTCGTAGAGACGGTTAGGAAGGTAACGGACACGAAAGAGCTAGAAAGAAGGCTCACTAAGCTCTTAGAAAGCCTAAATAAGCCCGAGGCGGAGTTCTTACCTCAGGATCGGAACGACGTGGACGCGTTAGCGGAGATCGTAGGAAAAGTGAGCCTCGATGAGGTGTATAACGTATACAAAATCGCTGTATCCATACTAGCTCCGGCCGGAGTACCGAACGCCCAGTTCTTTCACGAAACCACGATCCGTTGTATCCAGAAGGCTCCTATATTAGATCCGGCTGAGGCGGATAAGGTGATCGAGGAGATACTCAACGCGAACGTGCATCGCCTCAAGGCGCACGTGATGAAGAATAAGCCGAGGTATATGAGAAAGTTCTCCGGAGGGGAAATCGTACGGGTGCCGGCTCCAGAGTACGATAAGATATTAGCGTGCACGCAGCACCTTAAGGATCGGAAAGCCTTCCTCGACGCTTTTCTCGAGAGGTTCGCGAAGATGGTATCGGAATACATGAACAAAAGGCCCGCTCAGATCGAGGAGGAAATTAGGAAGAAGAAGGAGTATCTCGAGAAGCTCAGGAAACGCGCGGAGGAGAATAGAAAGAGGGTTGAGGAGGAGATATTCCTAGGGATATTCTCGGACGAATACTCGCGCGCGGAGGACTTATTTAATCACGTGATGTACAGGCGGAGCCAACTAGAGGACCTATACAAGGGCTTTCCCGGAAGACCTCCTAAGGGATTATCCGAGTTTAAAGAGCGGCTCGGTAGCCTCTACACTCGGGTCGACCGCTTGAGCAACGTGATCTCATCGATAGAGGCGGACGTAATGCGGATTAAGGATGAGATCTCGAAGATCGAGGAGTCGATATCCGAGAAGACCTCGTCGCACAATAAGGCCGTAGAGGAAGAACTAAAGAGCGTCTATGAGAGGATAAAAACGATAAAGAGCTCCATTTCCGAGCTAGAAGCCGAACTCTCTAGGATCAATAAAATAAGAAAGGTGCGGTCCACGACTTATAAGAAAGTATATAAAAAAGCCTCGAAGTTGCTCTCTGAGGTAAACGCGGCGCTCGAGGAGATAAACGAGCTCTCTATAGGATACACCTCTGTAGCTTTCATAGTATACGTCTTCGAGGGTTCCGAAGGTATGTACGTGTACGTCCCCCCGTTCTATAAGAACCGGAAGGAGCACCTCGTGGAGCGGGCTCAAGATAAGGTACTCTCGGGAGCTAAACCGTTAGACCCTAAAATCGTACGCGAGGCCGTAATGAAGGCTATCGCAAGGAAGAAGTCTAAGAGGTTTGAGAAGCGTATGCGTAACGTATACAGGAGGTTTTTATAAAAAATCGCTTCGTGCGCTTCCTATTAGCCCTAACGCTAGGCCTTACCTTCTCGGCACCTAAACCGCGATTACGTAGCCCGCGACCCTTCTTACCGGCCGAAGTAAGGCCACGGAAGGCCCTACCACGATTCTCCTTCTGAGCTATCCGAGCGTATTCTGGTCTACTACGCACGGTGGGCTGAGAAGGATCCACGAGTATTACTTCGTACCGGACGTACTCTCCGTCCTCCCCTACCCGGTAGCTATTTAATACTTCTAATCCCGGATACTTCCTAGCCGCGCGCTCCTCAGCGATTCTCTGAAGGCTTTTAGCCGGAGTTATCGCGTTTATCGCCTGGTTCTTAGTCCTCCTCCTACGACTAGGTCTGCTCTTACGCCTACCTCCACGACGTACGCGAACGCGTACTAAGATGATTCCCTGTATAGGCTTCCGGCCCAAAGCGCGTGCGCGGGGTAAGTTAGTAGGGCGCTCTATACGTACTATAGCCTCCTCTTCACGCCGCTTTAGTATCTTCTTCCTCATCATTTCCTTAAACTCCTCCGAACCCTTCTTCCTCCGAATCTCGCGTATATACTTGTAGATCCCCATAGGCCTCACCTCACTTATACCTCTCTTTCCTCCTCCTGAGCTTTCTCTTTAGTCTTCTCCTACGCTTTTTCTTCCGTTTCCGTCTCATCTTAGCTCTCTTTCCTTTTTTCCGTGGAGCGGAACGCCTCCCCATCCGATCACCTCTGAACCGTTCTAAAACGAATTTTTATCAAGCTCTCGACATCTCTTCGATTTTCTTACACGCTCTTATCGTTTCGAGAGCCGTAGATAGCTCGTTTTCGGGCCTCTTATTTTCCTTCACGTACAACACGAAGTCCTTTACGGATAGATATAACGGCTCCTCACCGCGAGGCTTTATGACGTCTTCTTCATCCTCTCCTATTACCCTTATGTAATTATTTACCCGATCGATCACGTACACGCTCCCGTCCGTATAGATCTTCCGCTCGCGCACCTTCACGTTATTTGTGGTCCGAAAAGCCTTCACGCTCGCTCCCTCTAGTAGAGCTTCAGCTGCCGCGGGCGAGGGGAAGCCCTCTAGATCATATATCTTATGGGCCCCTAGTACCTCGCGTTTTCCTAAAGCGTATATCATTAGATCGATATCGTGTATCATCACGTCCCGAATCACGCTCACGTCCACGCTCAGAGAAGGAACCGAAGTCCTAGAGACGTCTATGTACTTAGGCTTTAAGCCCTCTTCCTTAATCCGTCTCGCGATCGGGGTATAACGGAGGAGGAAGTCCGTAGAGGCCTTACCTAAGCGTACGAGCTCCTCGAGCTCCTCTGGAGAAAGCACGGGCGGCTTTTCTATGAACGCGGGTATGCCTCTAGAGAGGAATTCCTTCGCGAATTTATAATGAGTACCCGGAGGAGTGACGATAAACACGGCATCGTAGTCCCCGGAAACGTCTCCGGGCTTTACTATACGATAGCTTTCCTGAGCCCTTTTGATGAGATCTAAGACTATGTCGTACACAAAAATTTCGTCTATGAGGCCCTCGAGGTAAAGGCGGACGAGGTTCCTTAGTACGTTCCTCCCCCGACGACCCAGGCCTATTTGAAGCACCTTCATGATCTTCTCGATAGATCATCGTATAAGCTCATAGCCGCCCTCGCACCGTGTCCGACGGCTATCGCGACCTGTCCGGAGTATCCCGTCACGTCCCCGGCCGCGTACAAGTACCTTACCGGAGTCCTCATCCGAAGGTCTACCTTGATGTATCCCCTCTCGTCTTTAATCAACTCGTCCCGCTTCGTCTTCGGGGAGACGGGGACTAGCCCTATCGCGACGAATATTCCGTCCACTTCCTCCACGACCTCCTTCCCGTCCTCCTTACGCTTTATTCTAATCTTAAACGGCCTCTCCCCTTCTACGCCCACGATTTCTCCTAGTACGTCCCTTACGTTACTCTTAGATAGGAGTCTATCCAATAGAGCTTTCTCGGCTTTAAACGGTGAGCGATGTACTATGAGTACGTCGGAGGCGACTTCGCTTAGTACCATAGCCTCGTGCGCCGCGGTGTTTCCTCCACCTACTACGAGGACGCGCTTGTTCTTATAAAGCGGGGCGTCGCACGTAGCACAATAGGAGGCCTTCTTTATTAACGGGTGTCTCTTGTGTTCGGTCCCCGTAGCGATCACCACAGCCTTCGCTTTGATTACCTTCGCGCTCGTATGTATCTCGAAGTCTCCCGGTTCTCCTCCTATGTACTTTACGGGAGTGAGCTCGTATATCTCGGCTCCCCGCTTCTTCACTTGTGAGATGATTCTATCGGCTAGTTCCTCACCAGAACCTTCGTATCCGGGATAGTTTTCTATGATGTGTATATCTCTAAGATATCCCCCAGCATTCTTAGCCTCTAATACCGCTACACTAAGGCCATATCTAGCGATGTAAAGAGCGGCAGTAAGTCCAGCGGGGCCTCCGCCAATGACTACCGCATCGTAACTATCCTTAGGGCCTCCCGGCTTAGCACTAAACATGCTTATCTTACCTACCTGAAAGAGACTCATAAGAGGACTTAAGGGAAGAATATTATGGTTGACGTCCACTTACCGAGACTCAGGGCTTCCCGGAATGAGCTTAAACCTATAGATGAAAAGCGGATCGAGCGGGCTAAGAATGCTTCCTCGATTTCGAGGCCGGAGATCATCTCCGCGTATAGGAGCATAATAAAGTCTTACGGGCGGGACCCCTCGAAGCGTAGGCCGTCTAGTGAAAGAATACGCGCGATGTTATTGAAAGGGAGGCTCGACGTGGATCATCCGGCGGTGTTGGCCTATAATCTCGTGAGCGCCGCTACCGGGATCGTATTAAGCGGATTCGACGAGTCTAAAATTCTCGGTAATATAAGGATGGGATCTCATTCCGGTGAAGTAGAACTCATAGACGGTACGATCTTAGAGCTTACTGGTAAGGAGCTCGTATTATTAGACGATGAAAAGGTCTTAAGTGTGGTTCCTTATATGGATACGATCTACGCTAAGATAGATTCGGGGACTCACGAAGCCGTGTTCGTGCCGCACATAGTTCAGGGCATCCCCGCTCCTTTAGCGCTTCGGAGCTTGAGGCGCCTAAAGAAAATGCTCGATTCTATGGGAGCTCATACGGTGATAGAGCTATGACGATTAAGCGCTACGATAGGTCGGACGATTACTACTTATTAGTGTTCAACTTAGACTTCTCCGAGCTCTCCGAGAAGAAGATGAGGGTACTAAAGAGGGCGAAGCTCTTCTTAACATCGGGCGAGTATATCTTAGTAATAGCCGATAAGTATAACGCGGGAATCATCATAAACGAGCTCCTGGAGGAAAACGTCGTGCTTATGTATCCTAACGTGAGCATGTTCGAAGTAGAGTTCTCGATAAAGGCTATGCGCGAGCCGGGGATCCTTTCGGAGCTCTTAAAGAGCTTCGATGAGATACCTGTATTAGGCGTGTTTTCATTAGCGTCGAAGATCTACATTATAGTGGATCGCAGGTTCGCGGAAAAAGTCGGGGAGATCCTCGCGAAGCTCATAGAACGAACTCTTCTATGCTATAATCTAGCTTTTTAGCGTACTCTTTATACTCCTCGAACTTCCTCTTAAACTCCTCCATAAACTCCTTTAGCTTCTCGAACGCGAGGCGTTTACATTCGGAACACAGACGCTTTCCGCTCAAGCATTCCTCTTTTATTCTCTCTAGCTCCTCATCGCTCGTGATAAGATGTTGTCTAAAGAGCGAGAATATAGCACATTCGCTCGGTATCCCACCGAGTTTCCTCTGTTCTTCTTTAGTCTTCCTTCCTCCGCTAGCGGCCCTACGTAAGCGCTTCCGTAAACTATCGTAATCATCCTCGGGTAGCCGGATACACGAGCTCGGCTTGCTCTTAGACATCTTAGGCGACCCATCTATGCCGGGGGTGAATTCGAAGTATACGCTCACGGGGGGCTTTAATTTCGGAACGTGCTTCCTCGCCCTCCTTACTAAATCCCTAGCGAACCTAATGTGAGGGTCCTGATCGGCTCCTACGGGGACTAGTACCTGAAGATCATACAGCACGCTCGGCCGCGTCACGTCTCCGGCCTGAGTGACGGCAGCGATGAGGCGACCCGGTGTATAATTACCGTATATCGCCTCGATCTCGTTTACCGTGGTCATGTATCCGTACATGTGGGAGAGCTGTAGGACGGGGACGGAGCGAGATTGGAAATAGAACTTCGTCCTCTTGGGGTCTAAGCCCAACGCTAGCCGGGCGGGAACATAATTCTCTATAGCCCTCCTACGCGCCTCTTTAAGTGGGACTCCGCGCGTAGCGTCCGCCTCTATGTCGGCTATGGTGATGAACACGTTATCGGTGAACTGTTGAAAGAAGCGCACCACGTCCACCACGAGCTTTGTACCGAAGTGTACGCGCTCGGCTGAGGGCATGATTCCGGTAACGATCGCGAACTCTCCCGATTCTAGTTTCTCTATGATCTTGTCGAAGTCCCTATGAGCGAATACTATGCGACGCGTAAATAGATAGTTTAGATCGCTCTTAGGGAGTATAGAAACGATGTCTTCGGTAATTTTCTCGAGGCCGAAGTAATCGATGAGTCTCTTGTAATCGACCTTTCCTTCGACGGTCCGAGGGTCTATCTTCATAGTGGAGAGGAGGGATCGGTATAATTTTATGCGTGCGGGAGTTCTACGACGTTCTTCATATGGTGCCGCCGCGGGGATTCGAACCCCGGACCTCGGGATCTTCAGTCCCGCGCTCTCCCGGCTGAGCTACGGCGGCTCTTTATTTCTCTAGTACAACAGAATTTAAAGATTATTTTTGCTTCTTTCTTCCTCGATCTCCTTATTTAATCCGCGCTCGATTCGCCCCGTCACCGCCCTTATCATAGCGCGACCCATATCTCTTATGTAGCTCATTATAGAGGGTACCTCCGTCTCTAGTATCGTCACGTCCTCCACGATCGCGTACCTTCCTACCTTCCTCATTAGGGCTAGAACGCCTTTCCTAGCGTCTAACGCTACGATATATTCGACGTCTAGGTCCCTCTTTAGCATATATTTGTCGAAAGGCTCCGGTATAGCCCCGAACCTAGCGGAGAAGCACTTTACCCTTATCTTCTTATTATCCTTCACGAGCATGAGATCGTAAGAGAACTTCTTCTTTGGATCCCCGAACCGCCGCCGGTAGTATTTCGTACCCTCATATTCCTTCAACAGTCTGATGTCCCTCCGCGGGTATAACACTATTAATCTCTCCCCGACTAGAGCCTTGATCTCTTTAGGGTCATGAGAAGCTCCGAAATATACCTTCCGTCCGTTTACTATAAGGGGCGGGGAGACCTCCGGTTCCTTATACAAGCTCGCGCTCTTCACGCGAAACGCTATAGGATCGATTCCTTCAGCCTCCCCATAGAACACAAATTCGGCCTTTAATAGAGGGTCTCTAATCCGGAGCTCGTGGAGGCTCAAGGAGACCTCGGGGAGCTCGATTCCTCCGTATGTCTCCTTGTACATCTTCAAAGTTATAAGAGCCTTCGCGAGCGTCCCGCCTACGTCGAACATAACCCCCATTCTTTAAATTCTATGCGCGAATAAAAATGTATTATTAAATCCGCATGATTTTAGAGCAAAATATTAAGGGTCCCGATTTAGGGCCTTTTTGATCTTCTCTATGCACTCTTTGTATACCGTCTCCTCGCCTTCATCGTTATTATCGATCACGAAGTCTGCCCGCGCTATTACCTTAGCTAGCCCCCGAGATAGTTCTTTCTCGTCCCTAGCGACGAACTCTTCCCACGTCTTCGGATCGTCCGGACGGCCGCGCTTGTACAAGCGTTTAAAGCGAACCTTAGGTGATGCGTGTATAGCTATCACCACAACATCACCGAGCTTCTTAAACTCCTCTATCTCGTGCCGGCTACGAACCCCGTCTATGTATACTACGTCCCCCTTTATCCCCTTCAACTTCTCTAGCGCGAGCTTCGCCACGCCCGCGGGCCCGTTCTCGTCACGTATTCTTTGACCCGCCTCTAACGGAGATATTCCCCATTCCTTAGCCTTCTCGCGTACGAGATCTCCTAATATAATAATAGGTAAACCTAGTTCGGAGGCTGCTTTCGTTAAGAGTCCTTTTCCCGAGCCGGGCATCCCGGCACCAACGATTATCTTCATCGTATTAGATCGGTAACGGGGGCGATAAAAAGCCCTTAAGCCTCCAAGCTTCTCTTTACTATTTCCTCGAGTTTATCTAACTCCTTTATAGCCTCGTCTATAGCGCGACAGAATATGTATTTAGGATCCAAGCGCCCGTCCGATTCGATGCGCAACACGATCTCGTTCTCATCACCGTACACCCTTATGTTATCGCACGCGCGCATGCATAATTCACACAGGTCGCACTTCTCCCGGTCTAGTTTTACCTTCCCGTCCTCGTACGTTAACGCCCCATAAGGACAGGCCTCGACGCACGCCTTAGTAGTACACGACTCACACCTACTCGGGTCCTTAATCTCGATCTTAGGCATATAACTCGAGGCCGCCACGGTCACGGGGGACCGCTTAGCGTGTTCCTTACCGCGTCCTATTGTAATCTCGAACCGTACGTCACAAGCGGTATCCTCATGAGCTAAGATGATAAAGAGGGGCATATCGTACAGAGGCTCCACGTCGGGCGCGAAGATCTTCATATCGCTAGTCCTAACTATGTACGCGGGTATCTTAGTCTTACCCCTGGGCTTCCCGAAAAGATAAGTAAATATATC
>JAMOTR010000024.1 GCA_027068385.1 Candidatus Heimdallarchaeota archaeon | reverse complement strand
GGCAGGCGAGCTCTTAAAGCGCTTCGATGAGCGCGGTGTAGCTAAGGAAATAGCGCGCGACCTCTTCCTAGAACATCTATTAGATAGGCCTGTGAGTAAGTTATCCGGAGGGGAACTACAACGCCTGGCGGTGGCCGCAGCGATCGCACGCGACGCGGACGTGTACTTCTTTGACGAGCCTTCTAGCTTCCTCGATATACGCGAACGCATACGCGTCTCTAGGGCTATACGTGCGTTAGCTGAATCGGGCAAACCAGTACTCGTAGCGGAGCACGATTTAGCTATGCTCGATTATCTGAGCGATTACGTTCACATATACTTCGGAAAGCCGGGCGCCTTCGGAGTCGTGAGTCTTCCCTATTCGGCGCGTGAGGGTATTAACGTGTTCCTCGAGGGATACCTTCCGAGCGAAAACGTGCGCTTCCGCTCTCAGCCGTTGAGATTCATCAAAGGGGCTTACGAGGTGGAGATAGGAAAGAAGATGTTCGAATATCCCGAGATGAGGAAGACCTTAGGATCCTTTAAGCTGGAGGTGAAGCCCGGGGACGTACGCGAGGGGGAGGTAATCGTAATACTCGGACCTAACGGAATAGGTAAGACGACGTTCGCGAGGCTCATAGTTGGGGAATTAGAACCGGACGAGCCCGTCCCGTTAGCGAAGATGAGAATCTCTTACAAGCCTCAATATATCTCGGCTGAGGGGATCGAGCGGATGCTCGTAAAGGACTTTCTCCTAGAGGCGAACCCGATGGCTTTAAGCGATCAACGGATACGCGCAGGTATATTAAAGCCTCTGGGCCTCTTAGAGCTCTTGGAGCACGAATTAGGTTCATTATCTGGAGGGGAGCTACAGAAGGCGTTCATAGCTAGGACGCTAATATCGGACGCGGACATATATCTGTTAGACGAACCCTCCGCTTATATCTCAGCGGAGGATCGCGTGAACGTGGCCTCAGTAATAAGGCGTGTGATACGCGGTCATAAGGCCGCGTTCGTAATAGAGCACGACCTAATGATCGCTATGTATCTGGCGGATCGCGTTATAGTGTTCTCGGGAGAGCCGGGGAAGCATGGTATAGCAAACCCTCCTGAGGAAGTTAGGAAGGGGCTTAATAGGTTACTAAAGGATCTCGGGATCACGGTAAGGAAGGAGCCGAAGACCGGGAGGCCTAGGATAAATAAGCCCGGCAGCAGGTTGGATCGCGAACAGAGAGCGTCCGGAGAATACTTCGGGGCATGATAAATAATGCCCAGCATGCGGATTTTTAAGTATGGGAATAGCCGTGATCACGGACTTCGGTCGGGAGATATATCCGGGTCTTATGAAGAGCGTGATACGGTCGATAAACCCGAAGACGAAGGTCATAGACATCGCGCATGAATTACCACCTCAGGACATTAAGACCGCCGCATATGTTCTTCGGGCTACTCATAGGCGGCTTCCTAACGAGTTCGTGATCTTAGGGGTAGTGGACCCGGGAGTGGGGACGTCTAGACGCGTACTTGTAGCTAGGGCGGAGGCTAAAAACTATAATTATTATTTCGTCGTTCCCGATAACGGACTCATAAGCGTCGTTCATCAGTATGTGAAGGAGCTACTAGGAGGAAAAATAGAGTACTACGCGCTGAGGCTCGACCTCATGAGCGGATCGAGCGTCTCACGGACGTTCCACGGCCGCGACTTATTCGCTCCTTTAGCGGCTAAGATAGATCTAGCCGTATCGGAGGGGAAGTTCGAAGAGAGCATAAATGAGCTCGGCTTGGAGCCTATAGAGCCTATAATAAATAATGAACTAAGGCTCGAGGTAGGAAAACTGGGGAAGCTTAGAGTAGCGTTTATCGACCGCTTTGGGGACATCGTCTTAAATAGCCTCCGGCGGGATCCGAAGATAAAACTAGACCTGCGCGAGAAGCTATTCGAGAGCGATAAATATATCGTAAAGAGCGCTAACGGATCGTTTATAGCCCGTCCGAGCCGCTTCTATGATCCTAATAAGAGGATAATCGTCACGGTAGGGTCCCAGGGATTACTCGAAATAGCTAGGCCTTACGGGAGCGCCGCGATACTCATAGGGGAGGTGGACGAGGTGGAGATCAAGCCCTTATAAAAATCGCTTG
>JAMOTR010000023.1 GCA_027068385.1 Candidatus Heimdallarchaeota archaeon | reverse complement strand
GCCTCGCTCCGGGACGAGGCTAGGGAAATAGCGAGAAACAGGGAATACGTCACGCGGGTCGGTAAATACAAAGGCGTTCCTATAGCATCTACGAGCACGGGCGTGGGACCGTCTAACGTGGAAATCGTTCTCGTAGAACTCTCCCGCGTCGGTGCGGATACGTTCATACGCGTAGGCTCCTGCGGCGCTATCCATGAGGACATACCCGTGGGAAGCGTGATCATCACATATGCCGCGCACAAGTTAGATGGAGTGAGTCTCAAGTGGGCCCCTGAAGGTTATCCCGCGGTAGCTTCGTTGAGCGTCACGCTAGCGTTAATCCAAGCCGCGGAGAGTCTCGGAATAGAATATTTCGTGGGCCTTACGGCTTCCTCCGATAGCTTCTACATAGGTCAAGAGAGGCCCGTGAACGGATATATACCGGGTCGCATGCGCGGATTAATAGATGAACTAAGGAGCGTTAAGGTGCTGAACTTCGAGATGGAGACCTCAGCGTTATACGTGATTTCTAGGATCCTAGGACTACGCGCTGGAGCGGTTGAGGCCGTGTTCGCGAACCGCGTTACGGGGGAGTTCGAGAAGAGGGGAGAGCTAGAGGCGGCTAAGGTCGCTTCAGAAGCCGTTAAGATACTACACGAGCGGGACGAGAGGGGAAGGATAGAGTTTACGGGTCCCTTAAAGTTGCCGCGATTTTTTACGTTATGAGGATGCGCGTATCGCTTTACCTAGAAGTGCCCGGACGCTTGGCTGAAGTAGTAAAGAAGAGCATGCTCGAGGATCGCGAAATAAACGGGAAAACGGAGTATGAGGATAAAGGGAAGCTGAGGGCTCGCCTCTTATGTTTGTGCGAAAACGTAGGAACGTGCTTTTCTACATTTGAGGACCGGGCTAGGTGTTTGATCTTAATCGAGGACGTATACGGGATCATTCGCGAAAAATATGAATTGAGAAAGAATCAAAATAATACTTCCGGTCGTTAGGATCCGTGAGCACCTCTCAACATGAAAACATTAGGGGTATACGTAGTAGTAAGTATAAGCGGATCTACGTGTGTAGGAACGTACCCGAGATGGAGATTGCCTCGATAGAGTTCGGTCTGCTCTCTCCCGAGATGATGGAAAGAATCTCCTCCGCTGAGGTCGTAAGCATCGAGACCCCCGACGATCCCACGAAAGCTCAGGGTACTCTAACGGACCCTCGTATGGGTCCTCAGACCCCTAATCAGAGATGTGTTGTGTGTCACAAGACGATAGAGGAGGGGTGTCTCGGTCACTTTGGTATCATACACCTACCCGATCCCGTTATAAACCCGTTATTGGTTGATGCCGTAATCGATACGATAAACTCGATAAGCCCTTGTTGTGGTAAGATCATACCCTTTCCCGAAGCGAGGATCGTGTTACATAAGCGCAAGCTTAGGGAGCTTCAGTATGCCCTACGGGAGCTCGAGGAGAACTTCTACAAGGGTAAGATCACGTTCGAGGAGTATAGGAGCAAATATCAGCAGCTACATAAGGAGATCAAGAAGGTCGAGGATAAGATAAGGGAGGCGGTTAGTAAAGCGCGCGAGAGGTACATAGAGGAGGCTAGGGCGTACTTTAATAAGTACGGAAAGGCCCCGCTAAAGTTCGCCCGTAGGCTCAAGAAGGAGCGCGAGAGGTACATAAAGACGATGACCCCCGTAATAATCTGTCCCGAAGGCAACCACCGGTTCTATCGGATGGGCCATAAGACGGAGAAGCATGAGGTGGTGTGTCCGATATGTGGGAAGAAGTTCTCCGTAATAGCCGGAAAAGCGCATAGTCTCATAGGCGTACGTTGTCCTTACTGCGATGAGCTCATTAACGTAATAAAGTATAGGAAGGATAAGGATAGCGTCGAGATAAGGGCCGTAAAGATAGCCGTGAAGCCTAAGAAGGTAAGCGTATCGAAGAGTAAGAGAAAGAAGAGGGGAGAGAAGACCATAAAGCTCGAGGAGGTCATAGTGGAGGAAGGAGAGGGGGAGGAAATACACACTACGGTAATCGAGAAGATCCTGAGGAAGATTCCGGACGAGGACGCTCTAGTCTTAGGGCGGCACCCCGAGAACTCTCGTCCCGAGCGGGCGATACTAAGGGCTTTAATCGTACCTCCTAACCAGCTTAGGGCGAAGACCGTGCTACAGCAGGGACAGACCGCGGAATATCCTCTAAATAACTTATACAAGCAGGTGATCCAGGCGGCTAATCAGCTTAGATCCTCTAAGGAGGCTCAGAGCCCCGAGAAGACTATAAGCTCCATGTATAACGCCCTAGTAGCCGCGATCCGGAACCTCTTCCACATTAAGGGGTCCTCGAAGGTGGGTACTAAGAACGTAAAGGGCCTAGGCGCCTTTCTGAGGGGTAAGAAGGGACTATTTAGGAGGTATATGACGGGTAAGCGCGTGGACTTCTCCGCTAGGTCCGTGATCTCCCCCGACCCCTTCTTAAGCATTAACGAGGTTGGAGTTCCCGTAGAGGTGGCGATGGTATTAACGGCTCAGGAGGTAGTTAACGAGTATAACGTAGAGAGACTCGAGAAGCTAGTAAAGAACGGGCCCGAGAAGTATCCCGGAGCTACTACGATAATATATGTAGATAAGAACCGGGAGACCACCTCTAAGACTCCCGACGTAGCCTCCGCTAAGCTCGAGTTCCTAGAGAAGATCAAACAGCTGATGGAGGGTAAGCTCGAGGAGCATATAATCGTGGAGAGGCACATGCTCGACGGTGATCCCGTCCTCTTCAACCGTCAGCCTAGCCTACACAGGATGTCCATGATGGCGTTCCACGCCCGCGTGTTACCTTATCGGACGTTCCGCATGAACCTAGCCGTGTGTCCTCCGTTCAACGCGGACTTCGATGGTGATGAGATGAACTTACACCAGCTACAGCTACCCGAGGCCCGTATAGAGGCGGAGATGATCATGCTAGCCGAGAAGCATATTATGACTCCCCGTTACGGAGCTCCTATCATAGGTGGAAACGAGGACCACATCACCGCCGCGGCCATGATATCCTACGGAGAATCGAAGGTACCGAAACACATAGCTCGGCATCTATTAGGGTTCTCCGGATACGAAGGAGAATACCCGCAGGACGACGTCGTTCATACGCGCGACCTCATATCGCTCCTTATACCTCAGAAGATCCACATGCTCAACCGCTCTAGATTATGCGACGCGGTGTTTAGGCACAAGTGCCCGTTCTACAAGGCCTTAGGAACGTGTCCCGTAGAGGAGTTCAAGAAGAGGGGTAAGGAGAAGTACCTGGAGTTCATCAAATCGAAGATAGAGGAGCTTAAGGCTCGCGGAGTAGATACCGCGGAGCTCGAGAAGAAGCTCTTAGAGGAGGAGCCCAGGTGTCCGTTCGACGTGTATATGGAGATAAAGGGCGGTAAGATCCTATCGGGAATCTTAGATAAGTCCGCCATAGGAGCCGAGAAGGAGTTCACGATCATACACCACATCGTGCGTCGTTACGGATTAAAGAAGGCTGGGGAGTTCATCGATCGCGCGTTTAGGATGATGCTCAAGTTCCTAACTTATAACGGATTCACCGTCTCCGCTAAGGACTTCGACCTCCCCGACGACGCCTTCGACGTGATTAAGGAGGTGTTCAAGGAATACGATAAGAAGATCGAGAAGTTGTACGATGATTACAGGAACAACCGCCTCATAGCCGAGATCGGACTTACGGTGGAAGAAACGTTCAAGACTCGTCTACGTAAGCTCCTAGACGAATTACGCGACAAAGCCGCGGCCGCCTTAATAAGATACATCATCGAGCGCGGTCTCGTGTTCGAGAATAACGTACTCATAATGACGGGTACTAAGGCGAGAGGAGACATCACCCAGTTCGCTCAGATGATGGTAACCGTAGGGGCTATGACCGTACGCGGACAGTTCATATCCCGCGGATTCACCGGGCGCACGCTCTCTCACTTTAAGCCCGGGATATTAGAGCCTAAGGCCATGGGATTCGTACGCTCCTCCTTTAGGTTAGGAATGGACCCGATCGAATACTTCTTCCAGGCCGCTGCCGGGCGCGACGGTCTTATCGATACCGCTACGAAGACGAGCGACTCCGGATATCTACAGAGGAAGATGATCCACAACTTAGAGGACATCGTGGTGGAGTACGACGGTACTGTGAGGACGTTATACGGAGACATCGTGCAGTTCTTCTACGGAGAGGACGGCATCGACGTGACGAAGAGCGATTACGGAAAGATCGACGTAAGGAGGATAGTGCAGGAAGTAATAGACGATCTAGACGCGAACGTCCTAATCGGACTACTAAAGAAGAAGAAGCTCGAGAAGGAGATCGTAGTGGGTGAACGAGTATGTCGATCGTGGAGGAGGCTAGGAGGGTTTTACCTCCTAAGATTTTTAGTGATGTTAAGAAGACCTTAGAGGAGTATCGCGAGAAGCTTGAGGAAGCCGCTAAGAGGCACAACATAGACGTTGAGACGCTCGAAGCCGAGGTGCGGAGACGCGTCCTAGTGGCTTACAAACGCGCCCTAATTGAGCCCGGGGAGCCTATAGGGACGGTAACGGCCCAGAGCTTAGGAGAGCCTACGACGCAGATGGTACTAAGGACGTTCCACTTCGCGGGAATCGCTAAGCTTAACGTGACCCTCGGTCTTCCTAGGCTCAAGGAGATCATCGATAGTAGTAAGAAGATCAAGACCCCGATCATGACCGTATACCTAAAGAAGACGAGGGTTAAGGACCCGAAGAAGCTCGAGAGGCTTGCGATGAACGTTCAGACGAAGATCGAGCGCATCACTCTAAAGCGTCTCTCTAAGAGGATCGTGGGAACTACAATCATAGAGGGGGAGGAAGTAGAATGTACCGAGATAGAGGAAAAGAAGGGATCGAAGAAGAGAAAAAGATCGAAGAAGGGCGAGAGCAAGAAGGTGTTCATAAAGCTTGGAGGAAAGCTCGACGTAGAGATCGACGTAGAAGCCGTGAAGAAGCGTCGGAACATAAAGGACGACAAGAAGGCGATAGAGTACGTAATTAAGGCGGTGAGTAAGCTCTCTGGGGTAAAGTGCGTGAAGTACACGGGCGGTAATACGCTTAGTATCTACATAGTGCCGAAGAAGGAGGACGTGAAGTACGATGAGATCGCGGACCTCATAGAAAAGGTATACGAGGCTAAGATCTCCGGGGTCGAGAACATAAAGCGCGGTATAGTGGAGGTAGACGAGGAGACCGGAGAGTACATCATACGCTTCGAGGGATCGAACATACTCGAGGTGATGAAAATACCGGAGGTAGACGAGACCCGCGTGTATACGAACAGGCTCAAGGAGATCGAGGAGGTTTTAGGCATAGAGGCCGCGAGGAATGCGGTGATACACGAAATGAGGTATACGATGAAGGAGTCCGCGAACCTATACGTGGACGTGAGACATTATATGCTATTAGCCGATGCGATGACGCGCTATGGAACGCTCTTAGGACTCACCCGCACCGGACTCATTAGGTACATAAAGAAGAGCCCGTTAGGAAAGGCTGCGTTCGAGATACCGTACAAGTTCATAGCCGATGCCGCTAGAAGCGGAGAGCGCGATCCTCTAGCCGGAGTAAACGAGAGCCTCATAGTAGGAAACATAGTGAAGTTAGGAACGGGTAAAAGCGACGTGAAGTTCAACCTCTTCGAGATCGCTAATGTAAAGCTAAATAAGGAAGAGAAAGAATAAGCCCGAATTTTTAATTAATGATGTTCTACGAGGAGATCGTCGAGGGAGTGAAGAAGGAGCTCGAGAAATACGATCAGGAGGATTTGTTATACGTATTAACGCAAATGTCCGAGACTAGCGAGGTTATAGAGAAGGTGAAGGATGTATTCTCGAAGGGCATAGTTCAGAAGTTGTCGGAGGACGCTAGCGTGTTAAAATATACGCTACCCACAAGGAGGGTACTCGACGCTATAAACGGGTTCTTGGATTTTCTCATAGAGGGTAAGACGTTCGTTAGATCTTATTATGAGGCGTATGGAACTGGAAAGACGTTCCTCATGAACGTAATTTCGGAGCTTAGTAGAAGATACGTCGAGGGTAGCTTAACGGACGAGCTTAAGTTATGGGCAGAGTTCCGGAGGAGTAAGCTCAGTAGGGTAGGCGGTCACTTGATGATGAGCGATCAGATGGAGGTAATAAAGGACATGAAGAGGGGTTTAGAAGAGACGCTCGGGAAGATTCCGCATATACCTATAGGGATAAAGTTAAAGAGGGTCGTCATAGACTTCTCCGACCCGGATGTAGAGAAGACGGTTCCGCTCTATAAGATAATCCTAAAGAAGCTCGAGGTGAAGAAGGAACCTAAGGATCACACGGAGGCAATAAAATACGTACAAGAGCTAACAAGAGGATCTAAGGATCGCCTAGTAATACTTCTCGATGAGCTTCAACATCGCTACATAGCCGCTTTAGAAAGAGGGCTGGACGTAGGGATGCTCGGGGATGCGGACATAGAGTTCGTTAAGGGTCTCTGCGAGCTCGACCACGTGTATATAATAATCTCGGCTAACGAGACTATACACGAGAGGACGGGTGAAATCCTACATCGCATATTAAAAAAGGTGAAGGGTTCGGTAGAGCGCGTCGATAAGAGGCTCATAGATGTATCGGTGAGGAGCGAGATGTTGTACGCGTTCGCTTCCGTTCGGGGAGGGTTAAAGTTCGGGAAGGACTTCGGCATCTCACATAAGGAGCTAGAGTCTCTCTATAAGCATCTAGAAGAAGATATAGAGGGGCAGAACGTAATAAGGAATCTCATCCGCTACGTCTTCGCCTCTTTAAGCATATACTTATTTTTAGAGGAGTTACGCGAAAACGTACGCTTCTTCATCGGACTAGTTCCGGCTAGATATATCATAGAGGGGTTTAAAGAATATAAGCAGAGGGACATAACGCGCTCCCTTAGGGTATACGAGGAGCTCTTAGACGTAGCGCTAGAGGAGAACGAGGATCTAAAGCCTTATGCTAAGGCTCTGATGAAGGCGGTGTACATATTAGATATAATGAAGATGCCCGCGACTCTCGACGATCTCAACCTACGGTTTACGAATAAATCAATCATGAGTTCGTTACTACAGATACTAAAGAGGAAGGCGTTGATTTCGGTGACCACGACGAATAGGGTTGTTCCCGTCCCTATACCCGCGGAGGTGGTAGAGCTATTTTATGAGTTCATCCACGAGAGGAGTTTAGAGGCTCTAACGCACGTATACGCGAAGTTAGAGGCAGAAGGGGCTAAGATAAAGGCCCCGAAGACCGTAGAAAAGTTAAAGGAAGAGTTCGAGAAACACGTACTAAAGAGGGTACAAGATATATTTAAGGATCAGGAGTTCCCCCTCGACGGCATCGTAGAGGTTCAGGTGGATGTGGGGGAGGCTCTAGATAGGCTAGTAGCTAAGACGCTCGAGGAAATCAATAAGAAAATTAAGGAGCGGAAGAACCTCTCCTCAAGGGAGTTCTACACGGACGCTTCGAAGACTCTTATGTCCGTTTATATGTCGGTACTTAAGGAAGCGCATGAGTACGCTCATTATACAGTAAGGTCGTATACGGGCGAATCTAAGAGCGTACCGTTTAGCGATATCAAATCCATCATCTCAAAAATTAAGGCGAGGATAGAAGAGGCCGTGGAAGAGTGGCTTAGAGAGAAGTACGATCAAGGGATATCATCCGTACCTCTCAACGAGCTCATAGAACACGTAGGTAAGACGTTGAAGACACCTAATTACGAAGCTATAAGGGATATAGTTCTAAGCGCCGCAGAGAAGCTCGAGTTCGTAGAGAAGGTCGGGGACGTGATCGTGTTTAAGAGGGAGGAGGACCCCGAAAAGAAGTATAAGAAAGCACTCGGTAAGATAATTAAGAAGATACTTCAGGGTAAGGATAGAATAAGTGTAAAAAAGGAGGTCTCGGAAGCGCTCGAAATAGCTAAGAAGATATACGGTAAAGAGGCGGATAAAAAACTCTTAGAAGACATTAAGAGGAGATTAAGGAACGCCATCGGAGACGAGCCGAAATACTACGCAGCGTCAATTAGAGGCTCGCTCTCGTTTAAGCCCCTCTCAAAAGTTGAATCGCTGAATGAGCTAAAGAAGAAAGTAATCGTCCCGGAGGAGTACGTCGTAAAAATACTAGAAAAAACATATGAGAAAAGGGTCAAGACGGCCGTACTTAAGGAGGCGGAGGACTTAGGTAAAGAAATCTCTAATGTGAGGATTAGGGAGATCGTAGAGGAGATTGTGGATAGCGTTCCCGAGGGGATAGATAGGGAGATAATAGTCTCTAAGCTCATCTACAGAGCCGTGGAGGCGCTTGAGAACTCCGGTTATAAGCTAGAGGAGGACAAGCGGTACTATAAAAAGGAGAGGAAGAGGGCTAAGACGTTCATAACTAGCCTCATCGTAGAGCACCCTGAAGAGTTCAATAAGGACGTAGCGAGGATCATAGAGCGGGCTAAGAAAGAATTAGAGAGGCTCGGCCTAAACGTGAGGATAGAGAGCAGAGAATCGTAAGAAATAGAGTCTTTGAGCTATCGCTCGTGGGATATCATGAAACGGATCTTAAAGCTCGACGAGCGCGGTTATCCTAACTTTTTACGTGCCGCTAAAATCGCGTCGCTAGGAACGGCATTTACGCATACAGGCAAATCGACCGTATATCCGTTCAAGCGGCGGGCGAGGAGGAATGAGGGCACGATGTATCTCTTAGCTTACCTTCTCTCCGTGGACGAGAAGTTCGAGGATGTACTTAAGAAGGCCGAAGAAAGGAAGATCACGTTTAAGGATAAGATCGACAGGGACAGGGACGTTATACACGCTATACTCGGCACGCGTAAGAACTTCGATGAGGTGGCGGATCAGTACTTAAAGCGGCTCGTCCTCACTCTCGAGGCCGCTAGGGGAAGGCTACATATGGAAAAGAACGTGTTCTTAGACGCGTTCGGAGGATACGGGACGTTCTCGCTCGCGGCCCTGAATTTAGGCCTTTCGGGTTATTACGTGGAGCTAAACCCCGTAGCGTACTTCTTCTTTAGGACGTTTATAAGAGGAGAACCTAAGGAATATAAGAGGCACGCTCTAGAGCTCATAAATCGGCTTGAGAAGGAGTGTAGCGAGTATCGGCCGGAGGATAAGCCGTATCTCACGATGCGGGCGAGGTTCATCAAGTGCCCCAAGTGTGGCGAACACGTGCCGTTCGTGGCTCGGAACTACAATAGGAAGCTCTACTATAATCAATTACGTCGGATCAATGGCGTGTATAGGGTGCGCCTAAAGAGGGACGAGGCGGGAGAACGGAAGGTTAGGCTCTCTTATATGGGGAGCGATCGTAAGGCTTTCACGGACGA
>JAMOTR010000022.1 GCA_027068385.1 Candidatus Heimdallarchaeota archaeon | reverse complement strand
GATCACGTCCTCCGGTATCTTAAAGTCCCTTACGGGCTCCATCAAAAACGATTATTTTACCGCTATTTTTCCTAGCCCCAGGGGATAATACTTGTCGTCGATCTTTACGGTCCAAAGGGAGTGAGGAAAGCCGCTCCTATGGAAGTTATCCATGACCCGATTGCGCTTATAACAAGAGAACCTCCCGGGCGCCCTCTTGATCCTAAGTACTTTAGTCACACACGAGCTCCCGAAGCCTAAAGCGAAGTTCGCCTCTCCGCTCCGGACGATGTTTTTGCACCGAGTGCCCATTGAGCGCCGCCTCTTGAGCCTCTTATTTATCTCCTGAGACCCCCTTATGATCGCGTCCTTAAACTTATTAGGATTCGGGGATACGCGTATCACGTTACCCATCCTCTTGAGATCCCGAAGCGCCTCTAGAGACTCGGGCGGGAGCTTGTTATTTATCGTTTTGACGAACTTATCGACGGGGACGTCCACCTCCCTAAAGAGTATATCGAACGAGAAGCTCTTAGAGAGGACTTCTTGAAGCCTCCTTACGTTCCTTACCGTGCGGCAGTTGGTTACGTATATGCGCGTCGCCTCCATCACGTCCGGCTCCCCTATATCGACGTCCCTTACGATGAACGTGTACCCGAGAACCCTCATGAGGTTCACGTTATTTAATATCTGCTCGAAGGCGTTCGGATCCGATAGGGCCATCGTGGTCCGTATCGCCCCCTTTAACGCGGAGCCAGGCACGTACGCTGTTCCGTTTGGGTGCTTTATCACCTCATGAATGGTATTAGCGCCCGATATCGGAGCGTAGAAAGCTTTCTTTACCACGTCGGAGAGCTTGAGGGGCTTGAGATCTATCGCGCTCTCGATCCTCGTGGTCTGTGAGAGTATCGAGTAGAAGCCCTTGCCGTTAAAAACGTCGAACCTTAACTCGATCGAAAGCTTCACCGAACCGTCTCCCAAGAGGGTCCTCTTAGGCACCTGCATCCGAACCACCGAGATACTTTCCTATTAGGCTGTTAACGAGCTCTATAATCTCACTCTCTTCGTACTCTTTTCCGCCCATCTTGCTAGGGAATATCGCTACGTTCTTCCCGGCTACCTTCCCTACTCTTATCTTTATCTGTCCGTACCCGCGCGAGATTTTTCCTCCTAGGCCCAGCCTTTCGAGCCGCTTTAGACCCACTAGCGCTAACTCCAGAGCTTCTTTAAGCTCGCTCTTAGCGTCTTTAATGAGCTTATCCCCCTCCTTCACGTCGAACGCTATGATCTTTATCCTACCGCGGAACCTCGATCCCGGGATGATACGCTCCACGATGCGCGGGTTCCTAGCTTGTCCCGTGTATCTATCTATTTGATTCTCCGGCTTCAGCTCCATGAAGTCGAGCGGGCTCTTTCCCTCCTTATCCTCGAGCACGAAGTCCTCGATATATATGCGGGTGGGGCCGAAGAACCGATTGTTCTTAGGACTGTACCCGAACACCCTCGCGAGCACATCTTCATATACCTTACGTAACTCATCAGGGGAAGGATTATTGGATAAATTTAGCGCCTTCTCGGGGTTCCGCGGCCCTCCTGAGGGGTCTATGTTTCCGTTCAGCAACTCTAGTATAGAGCGTATCCTCCCCTTGATCGAGGATCCGGGGATGTAGGGGTATCCGTACTTATCCTTTATGATCGGATTATCCGCCACGTCGCTCTCTAAACCGCCTATGAACAGGCCCGTTCTTACCTCTACGACTACGGGTATCTCTACGTATATCCTGAGCTGGAAGGAGTACTTATTATCGTTCTCCATAAGCCTCACCCTTTAGGCTTTCTTCTTATATAGCGGGATGGCGAGGGTCGTAAGCCGCTCCTCGAGGACCTTTAAGAACCTTAACGTCGCCTCCGCCCCGTTGTTCTCGTGGAGCATTTCCTCATAAGCTTTGATTACCTCTTCTAAGGTGTTTCTATTTAGGTATTTAACCGAGAACTTCGAGAACTCCAAGATAGCGTCGTGAACGGCCTTCTTAGCTTTATCGTTCTCCTCCCCGAGGTTCTCGAGGTATACGCGGGCGATCTTTATCTTATAAAGGACGTTATACACGTTTCCTCTGCTTAGCTCCCTTCTACCCTTAAGCCTGCTCAAGTTCTTCTCGATCTTCTCTATGAGTCTCTCTTCGTTCCGATTTCTGATATCGTCCTTAGTTATCCACGGAGAGGCTTCTTTATCCATATCCCTCCTACGGGGGTTGTTTTTCATGATACAAACGATAAGAAAGAAACCTCTTAAACTTCAGCTTGGGATTCACTCCTCATCCTACGATCAGTATAGCCCGCTCTCATCATCGAGCTCACTACTTTTTCTCTCCCGGGAGTACATAATTCTATGGGCGTACTTGAACACATCGGGCTCCCCGGACTAGCGTATTTGATAGAGAACACGAAGATCAGGGCTAAGAGGCCGGAAGATACGATAGAAAAGACTATAGACGTGCTCTCCGAGTTCCTCAAGATAGATAGGTATGAGTTAATGAAGGCTATAGACGAGACGAAGACCGCGTTGTTCGCCCACGGTAGCGTGAACATCATACCCGATTATCCCGCCCGGAAGGACATAGAGGAACTAGAGAAAGAGCTACAGACGGGAGACGGAACGAAGCGGACGTATTCGATGCTCGTAGCCTCTTCGCTCTTAGGTTCTTTCTACACCGGGCTCCATGGCGTTCCAATAAGATTATTCTCACCCATAGGGGCCGATGAGCCGCGCGTCATCATCTCCTTATCCCTCCTCTTATCCCGCGTCTTAGGGATGTTAAACGATAAGTCCATGTATAAGGTGCGGCTCGACGAAAACGAGGGGTTAGCGATCGTAAGCGAGCCCGAGATCGTTACCGGTAAGAACACGCTAATCCTAGAGGCCCTATTAGGATCGAGGAGCCCGTATATAAACCAAATAGTAGCGGAGACGCTTTATATCAATAGGGTCGTCTCGGCCCCTTCGGATACTTTCCTCCACGGTGTCCTCGGCCTTATCTCATTTAGCCCCGGTCTCGACGAGGTAGAATCGTTATCATCACGGTTACGGGGCCTCGAAAGGAAGGACATACTATCTTTCATAACGCTCTTGGGGTTCTACGTCGGTATACCCGGTCTTAAGAAGAAGGTTCGGATGTTACAATATGATAAACGCCTCTACCGGACGATGCCCGTTACTCATGATATACTCTTAGACGCGTTGTCTCGGTATAGGTCGGACGGTGACCGTTATTTCGGTAAAGAGGGGATCTCACCGGCTAGTATCATAGAGAGGGCATTAAAGCGTTCGCTTACCTCATCCGAGGCGAAGGCTTTAGGACTAGCGATGGTCGTAGATCTGAGACGTAAGACGTTGTCGCGCATGGTAGAGGAAGATAACATAAAACTCCTCATAGGGGATGCGTTAAGCGCGCTCTATAAGGCACTTTCCTACGTATACTCGAGCGATCAAGTAAATAACATACCGACGGGCCTCATTACGGAAGACGGCATCAGGCGCGTTCCCGGTGGCGAGGACACCCCGCTATATGAGTTCCTTAGGAAGAACTTCGAGGCCTTCGACGTGAAATATATGGATGACGTGATCTTCGAGCTCCCATTCCGGCTACGGCTACTAAAGAAGACGTTCGCTAAAGAGCGCACGGCCGTTGTGGACGCCTCCGTAGCGTTGAACTTCATATATTCATTGGGTTCGCCTATGCGTAAGCGGACGGGATATAGACTATTAACGTTCGTAGCCGACGCGCTACAGACGGGGCGGTTAAGTTCCGCGGAGATCTTCTACGATAAAGGTAGGACCCGGTTAAAGTATGTGAGAAGCACGAAAATAGCTTCGACGAAGCGGATACTAGAAACTAGCTTCCCCTTGCTCTCCGATATATTCGCCTTCTCTTGGATCGTACGGGGGATACTAGATCGGAACTCGCCAGGAGGAAAACACGAACGGCCCGCGAGCGTAGCGGAAAGGTATACGTCGAAGTTCATAAGGGAGTTCATAAAGCTCCGGAAGAAGTACATAGGTTCCCAGAAGCGCTTCTTGTATCTCATACGCATTCATCCTATAGTACTCTTCTCGATACCCTTAGCGTTAATTACGAGCTATTACGGTGAGAGCCTCTCGGAGCTCTTAGAGTACATAGACTTCGTGGGCGATCATCCTTCTAAGTCCGTCCTATACATAGCTCACGGTGACGCTGAGGAGATCTTCACGAAGTTGCGTTATGCCCTCAATTCTAAGCCGTACGTGATCGATAAAGTACATATACACCTCTTTAAGGTAGCCGCCTCGAGCGGACTAACGCTCTCCTTACGGGACGAGATTAAAGAGGAGAGGTTGAGGCCCCTGAGGCTTAGGGAGGTGATGGAGTTATCGATGCTCGTGAAGCGCACGATCACGTTCGAGGAGGCGCTATACTCATTGTTTAACATCGCGTCTAATTTCGGATACGTGAGCCTTTATGGGGAAGCGGAGACCGTAGTGACGCTAGCTTACCGTAACGGCTCTGTAGGAATAGTAAATACATCGTACTTCCAGGACGTAGCATATAAAGTGGCCGCTAGGGACGTAGCTCCCTTCGACACATCGTTCTTATCGGAGGCTTCGAAAGGGCGGATGCCCGTAAGGGACGAGCGCATACTCCAAGAGTACTTCGGCTCCTTCTTCAGAAACATCTCCGAGGGATACCTGCCGCTTATCGCTAAGGGAGGTAATAAACGGTATATAAGACTCATCGAGATATGAGGGTAGCGATAGTGGGAAACGGTTCTATAGGCCTCTCTCTAGGAGCGCTTTTTTCTAAGGCGGGCGTGGATGTAATAATACTTACGAGGAGCGACGTGAAGGAGAACATAATTTTCGCGGAAAGCGATATAGAAGGTCTAAGCGGACGTTATAACGCGCTCTTTATAAATCGGGAAAGAGAAGAGGGGATTCAAAAGATATTAGAGAAGAGACCCGAGCTCGTCATCGTAACGGTAAAGGCCTACCATTTAGGAAGCGTAGTAAAAAGGCTCAAAGAACTTAAGAGGCGCGGCTTCGAGAGGCCCACGCTCTTCCTACAAAACGGGCTCGATATCTTAGACTTCGTCGCCGGTTCGGTGAGTAATCCTGTACGTGGAGTGACGGGGATCGGAGCGTATAGGAAATCTAAGAACACGGTCTTCATAGCCGGGATAAATAAGACGCTCATAGGTAGAGACGAGGGAGGGAAGTGTGAGGAGTTCAAACGCTTACGGGAACTAGCCGGGTTACCTGTAGAGATCAACGAGACGCCATTCATAGAGCGGTTTAAGGCCGCGATAAACGCTGGGATAAACCCCGTAACTGCTCTTCTAAGGATTAAAAACGGGGAAATATTAGAACGCGAGGACGCTTGGGAAGTGGTCAAAAGGGCGACGGAGGAGACGGTCGAGGTAGCGAAGGCTTACGGGGTAGAGCTTCCGGACGACATGATATCGATCGTAAGAAGGGGTATCGAGCTTACGTATAACAATTATTCTTCGATGGCTATGGACGTATTAAGCGGGAGGCCTACGGAGATAGATCGGATAAACGGTAAGATCGTGGAGAAAGCCGAAAATAAAGGGTTAAACGCCCCGGTAAATCGGAGCCTTCGGAGGCTTATCAGGGCGTTATCACCTCGATGTACCGATATCTTCCCTTCGGATCCAAGTTCCTCGTGACGATTTTTCTGTGAAGACCGCGGCCGTTTAGATATATTAAAGCCGCTCTCGTGGTAAATATAGGTAAGTTTTCCGCGTTTATGTAATGCGTCTTACGTATCTTCGAGCGCTTTATGGTCTCGGGATATTTAGAGAAGTAGTCCCACAAGAGCATCGCTGCGGCCGCGTCTGAGACGCGCATCCTTATAGCCTCTTCTAAGGACTCGAACTCCGTGCTAGCCGCCTCCCATAGCGCATTTAGATATCTCGTGACCATGACCTTCCGCTCCTCATAAGTATACCTGTGAGCTCCGTGAGTCCGGTATACCCGGGCTTCTTCAATACCATTCCGGATCGCGTCGTGGCGCTTCTCTAAATCCTTAAGCGCGAACGCCCGGGAGGTGGAGTCGTTATACCATATAGGAAACGCCCCCAGTATCACAGGCCCCTCGTCACCGAGCACGAGTGCGGTGAATTCATCTCCATCGACGCGATACACTACGTGCTCATAAGTATGACCCGCGGTCCGCATCCACCTTATATCGACGTCCACGTCGAGGTCGAGCTTATGCCGAGAGAACGTCTCCGGGGACCGATCTGTAGGTATTAGCGGCTCTATTTTCTCGGGTAGAGAGTACGTCGATACGTACCGCGTATAGTACGGCCGATATACCACTGGAGAGAGGCTGTAGAAAAGCCGTAGCTTCCTATGAGTATCCCGCTCGAACCGGTGTTCTAACCACATTTCCGGTTTCTTCCCTTTCTCTATGAGCGGAATCGACCGGACGTGCGCGTACGTTTTTACGTCATATTGTCTCAACGCCTTCTCTAGGGATCCCGACGATCCGGCCGTGGTGGGGTGCGTGTGCGTGAGTAGAAGATAAACGCGCTTAACTTTAGCGTTAAGGTTTCTTCTTAGGTATTTCTCCACCTTTCTCACGTGATATAATATCATCTTTTCCGTCCCAGGAGGACCGGGATCGAAGAGCAACAACGAGAAGTCGTTACCACTCGGAGCTGCCATAAGCGTGAAATATCTAATCGATCCTAAGGGAGCCGTATACCTTATGCTCTCTACGATCAACATAGGACTTAAATAAAGAGACGTTCAACAGCTTTTCCACTCAGCGATCGGGTTTATGAGGAGTATCGTATATAAAAGATCGTGCTGATAGATGATTATAAGAAGGAGATCGCGGAGAGAATTAGAGAATACTTTAGGGAAAAGTATGGGGTAGAACCGAAAATACGCTTTACTCCTCCGCCGAGCTTTGAGGTAGCCGACATAGCGACCCCCATCGGTTTCTCTCTCGCGAAGGTCCTTAAGAGGCCTCCTGAAGATATAGCGAAAGAGGCCGCGGAGGTGGTGAAGGGGCTCGATTTCGTAGAGAAAGTGGAGGTGGCGAAGGGATACATAAACGTCTTTCTCGATAAAAAGAGGGCTCTAAAGGACCTACTAGAAGAGCTACAAGGGGACCCGTTGAGCTTTGAGAAGAAGAACAAGAAGGTCGTCGTCGAGCATACGAACATAAATCCGAATAAAGCCGCTCACATAGGTCACGTACGCAACGCGGTGCTCGGTGATGCGCTAGCGAGGATATTAAGGAGATACGGATACGACGTAGAAGTACAAAACTACATCGACGATACGGGCGTCCAAGTAGCCGATACTGTGGTGGGACTCCGGTTCTTAAGGGGACTAAGGAAGGAAGATCTCGATAGATACGAGCCTCTAGATAAGTATTGTCGGCACGTATACACGCTCGTAAATAAGCGGTACGAAATAGATAAAGAGCTAGTAAAGTATCAAAGGGAGGTTCTAAAGGAGCTAGAGCGCGGATCTTCGGAGCTCGCGGAGTTCGCGCGCGAGGTCTCTAGGCGCATATGTAAGAGGCACATAGAAACCATGTATAGGCTAGAAATAGAGTACGATCTACTCACCCGGGAGAGCCATATTATACGCTTGGGACTAGCTGAGGAGGCTCTGAGGAAGCTTAAAGAAAAAGGCGTGGCGGTGGAAGGGGAGGACGAATTCTCCGGAGCGATCGTGATAAAGCTCCCTAATAAGCGCGAGTTTAAGGCCCTCGATAAGGGAGCTAAGGTGTTAGTGAGGAGCGACGGTACGTTCACGTACTTATTGAAGGACATAGGATACACGCTACGGAAGTTCGGACTCGTGGATAAGGACTTCCTATACGATGTGTTTATGCGCTATCCGAGCGGTAAGGAGCTGCGGACTACTAGCTTTGAGGGGAAGAAGGACGGATTCGGGAAGGCGGATATAGTAATTAACGTGATCGACATACGCCAAGGCGTACTACAAGCGATCATAAGATACGCTCTCGAAGCGATGGGGTACGAAGAACAAGCGAGGAACTTCATACACTACGCATATGGAGTCGTACATCTATCCAAAAAGACCGCGGAAAGGTTCGGGATTTACTCGAAGAAGGAGATCGTGAAGATGTCCGGTCGCAAAGGGATCGGGATCATCGCGGACGATTTGTTCGATGAGATCGAGAAGATAGCCCTAGAAAACATACTCTCTAAACACCCCGAGCTCGACTTAAAGGAAGCGCGCGAGATCGCACGTAAGATCATGGTCGCCTCCGTGAGGTACATGATGCTGAAGTACGATAGACTCAAGGACATGGTCTTCGACATAGAAGAGGCTATGAACTTAAGCGGGGAAAGCGGGCCGTACATACAGTATTCCGTAGTACGCGCGAAGAACATAATAAAGAAGAGCGAGCCCGCAGAATTCGATCCCGAAGGAGCGTTCTTGTGTGATAAGGAGCGGCCTCTTGTAAGGTCCCTATTAGAGATCCGTGAACGCTTCGTGGAGGCGGCTGAGAAAATGGATCCTCAACTTCTAGCGAGATACGCTTACGAGCTCGCGATGAGGTTTAACGAGTTCTACGAATCCTGTCGCGTAGCTGGGGAGCCCGACCATATACGCGGGGCACGCTTAGGGATCGTTAAGGCTTACATAAAGGCGATGGAGCTTCTACTAGATGTCCTAGGGATACCTATAGTGGAGGTGATGTGAATGCGGCTTCATCTAAAATATAACGATAAGTACTACGCGTGCGAGCTTACGCTCCTACCTATAGAGGAAGTATATCCTCATGAGGAGATCGTTGAGGGATCACTTAAGAGGCTCGTGGAGGCGATAAAGAGGTCCGGATACATAGAGCATCCGATCATAGTGGAGAAGGACACGAACGTTGTGCTCGACGGAATGCATAGGCTCGCGGCCGCTAAGGTGTTGGGATTGGACCTTATTCCCGCGTTTAAGATACCTTACGAGATCGTGAAACTCGACGTGTGGGTAAGACACATTAACGATCGGTCTCGGGAGGCTAAGCTTAAGGATTTCGAGGATCCTATGGGGGAGCGGATAGTATACGGTCAGGACGTATTTAGGATATCGGAAGAGGCCGTGAAGATTCTAGACGCTGAGTACGGCAAGGAAAACATCGCGTTCCTACACTATAGGGAACCCGATAAGCTCGCGGTGTTGCCGTACGAACTATCTAAAGATCGCGTCGTAGAGAGGGCATTAGAGGGTCGCCTCTTCCCGGCTAAGACGACTAGACACGTGATGCCCGCGAGACCTTTGTTCGTTACCGTTCCTATAAAGTTCCTCAAAGGGGACGTAGAGAAACGCGTGAGGGAGTTCGAACGTCGGGTACTAGGTAAGCGCATATTAAGGATTCGTGGAGGAATTACGCTCGATAGGCATTACGAAGAAGAGACGCTGTTCATATTCGTTTAAAAACGTCCTTCATTTCTTCCAAGAACTTCTTTTTGATTTCCTCTATAGCTCTTATATCGTCCGGATCCCTTCCCAGAAGCCTCGCTAGTCTTATCGAGGATAGTGCCGCCTTAATTAGGATCTCGAAGTTTCCTAGGAATCCCCGATTCGAGACCCTTATGGGTACGTGCTCCTTATCGTTAAGCCGGAACGCGTGCTTCGCTAGGCTCGACCTCCGCTCGTGTTCAGGATACAGATGTATCACGCCTGGGTGGCCCAAAGTAACATAGTAGTTATGATTTCCTTCTGGGAGTTCTACGTAGAACGCGGGAAGCTTGGAGTTCTCCCTAAATTCCGCCACGATACGCTTCATTCCCGGCTTATAAGGGCCGTAACCTACGGATACTATAGCCCTTCCTCCGATCCTTAAGGCGATAGAGCGTATGTTCTCTTCGTCCTTAATTGCCCAAGCGAGCACGTCCGGGACTTTTTCTAGTAGGTTCCGAGCGTTCACTATGGGGTCAACAGTCGCGATCGTAGCCGTGATTATTAAGCCCACCATGGCCCTGCTCGTATACCCACCGGGCTCTATCTTAACTAGCGGGAGGCCTAATTCCTCGGCTACGCTCAAGAGCTTACCGCCCGATGTGAGAACTACGGGATTTATGCCCCTAGCTAAGGCGTCCCTTAAGCTCAACAAAGTCTCGGGCGTGTTACCGGAATAGGAGCATATTAATACTAGATCCTTGGGGGATACAAACCTCGGTAACACTACGTCCCTAGAGATAACCACGGGAACCGGACTTATAGGTTCGAGAAATAACCCTCCCGCGGCAGAGGAGCCTATTCCGGAAATTACTATAGAGCGAGGCTCCTTAACGGGAAGCTCCACCCCGGGAAACTTCTTTAGAAAAGATCTTATAACCTCCGGCCATGACTTAACAGCCTCCTCCACTATGCTCATATACACCTCACTCCGCGCACGAATTCGTCGAACATGCGCTCGGCTACGTGTAGAGGGACGTAAGTAGGGACGATCTGGAACCCATAGAGTCCTACGCTAAGGAGATATCCGCTCACGTTGCGATCCATCGCGATCTTCGTCGCACGTATCACGTCTACTAATATCGCCACGGCATCAGGACCGTCCCGATGAGTGAATCTTACATCCATCTCGAACGGGGCTCCTAAAGCGGAGCGTCCCTTGAACCGTAAGTAAGAGGTCCTAGAGTTGCGCATGAAGTCCACGTAATCGCTCGATCCGCTCACGACCATCTCGGGATCGATGTTCAAATGGTCACGTACGAACTTAGAGCGCCGCGCTTTGATGTCCTCCCTTATGGGCTCGTAGAAGTTTAGGAACCCTTCGACTCCTCCGGCTATATCTAGCTGATAAGTCTCCTCTACTACTGCTCCGCGGCGTATGAAGAATTCTAGTAGGGCGCGGTGTAAAGTTCCGGAGCCCGCTTGGCCTAGGAGCATGTCCCCTACTATCGGAAGACCGGCTTCAGAGAACTTCTTTTGGACCTCGCTATCGTTAGCTACGGGGGAGTTCGTAACGTTTATAAAGGCCTTTTTGAGATCCAAAGCCTTCTCCGCGTAGAACCTCGAGGTCTTCGGGGCGTTCGGGTATATCGCGTTTATCACTATATCAGCCTCTTTAAACGCGTCGATGAAGTCGTCGGACTCCTTCACCCCTTCGGGAAAAGCCTCACGGGGGAACTCATCGAGGAGCTTTCCGGCTTTCACTTCTACCCCTAGCTTCGGAACGTCCACGGCCTTCCGAGCGTCTCCGCTTATGAACGCGGCTTCCGAAACGTCCTTTCCTACTTTTCTAGCGTCTACGTCCACGGCACCAACGATCTCTATGTCGGAGACCTTATATCCGCCTACACACTCGCGGACAGCGGGGTCCGAACCCTTCGTTATAAGTTGTATGAGCGAAGCCGAGAGATTACCTACGCCCACCAGGGCGACACGTATCTTGCTCATGGCTAGCTTATTAAGATGTTCGTAAAAGAGTTGTCGCCTTCGCTTCTTAGGAATTCACGATACGGTAATACCATAAAAAAGCTCTCACTGTTCCTTTCCGAATGTCCGAGGATAACAAAGTCGTAGTGAGGCTTATGTTTAGGGGAGGCCAAGCGAGACCTGGTCCCTGGACTAGCCAGCTTGGGCCTCTAGGAGTTCCTATAGGGAAAGTAGTACAGGAGATCAACAAGCTCACGAAGGAATACGAGGGCATGAAGGTACCCGTGGAGATCGTGGTGGACCCTCAGACGAGGCAACGGGAAGTGAGGCTCGGTAAGATACCCACGAGCGTCCTCATACTAAAGAAACTAGGTAAGAAGAAGGGAGCCCATAACCCTAAGCATGAAGTAATAGGTGACCTTTCGATACGCGACGTGATAGAAATAGCGAAGCAGAAGCTCCCCGATCTTAACACCGACGACCTTAAGGCCGCCACGAAGACCGTTCTCGGGACGATGCTCTCTATGGGTGTGACGTGTGAGGGTAAGAACCCCAAAGAGTGTATTAAAGAGATCGACGAAGGAAAATACGACGACGTCTTTAAGGAATTCGAGGATTGAGTTTATTTTTAGCCGAAATAGAGATATCTAGCGGAGAGCCCGGTAGCTCAGCCTGGTAAGAGCGCCCGGCTTTGGACCGGGAGGTCCGGGGTTCGAATCCCCGCCGGGCTACTTCTAAATCCCGGACTTTCATATGTATGGAGCTCGTGGACGATTATCTGATCGTAGCGGATTTACATATAGGCGTGGAAGACGTGTTAGGATTGCCGTTTATAGACACTTCGGAGGTACTTAAAAAGAAACTCGAGAGACTCATAGAACGCTTCGCCCCGAGTTATTTAGTGTTAGCCGGTGACGTGCGCGACGGATTCGAGCTCATACCTAGGGTGATAAGGAAGACGCGCGACGTCCTCGAGTACGTATCTAAGCTCGTGGATCGCGTAATAATAGTCCGTGGGAATCACGATAACTACCTCAGGCCCGTGGCGAGGCGTTTAAACATAGAACGGCACGAAGAGGGGTTCGAAATAGGAGACATACTCGTTATACACGGACATCGCGAACCTCCTAAAGAGGCGTCGAAGATCATTATGGGCCACATACACCCGGCCGTTCGTATCGGATCCGAGGTATTCCCAGCTAAGATCTACGGGAGGACCGATAAATATGAGGTAACGATATTACCCGCGATTACGCCGATAGCTAAAACCCGTCGGGGACCGACTATAGATTTCTCCTCCCCTATAACCGAAGGGCTAGAGATCGAACGTATAGAGGTAGAGATACGCGGTCGTAGGATATTACTAGATAAAAAATACGCGGGAAACCTACTCCTCTAACGCTACGGCGGCGGGAGACTCCTCCACGAATGGTTCTCCACGTGGCATTACGACCTCCACCACGCGCTTCGGCTTAAGCTTCTTCACTAAGTACTCCATGATCTTCCTAGGGTGTACGGAGTAACACGAGAACGCGTCTATAGCGGCATAACCGAACTCGGGCCGGGTGTGGATCGAGATGTGGCTCTCGGCTATGGCCACGACACCGGTTACTCCGTGGGGAGAGAACTTGTGGAAGGTCTCCCCGATTACCCTAGCTCCGGCATACTTCGCGGCCTCTATAAGAGTACGCCTAAGGAACTTCTCATCATCTAGGAGTTTAGGATCCACCCCATAGAATTCGGCTATGATGTGTAGGCCTAGCATACATTCCGCTTAATATTTCTTCTTTTTAGGTGTGACCCCCTTTAGCGCTATCTCGTCATTTTCTTCATTAAGACAAAGGTTTTGAGCGCTCGGTTTTATTACACAAAGAGCTCAGAAGAAATCTTTTGAGCTTTTTTAATAACGCAAAATTGTTTTCGTAAAAAACAAGACTTCTCCGTCACGCTGATCTTCTTTATTTAACTTCGAAACCTTGAGCGAGCACGTACGCGGTGAGCGCAAAAGCTAATACTAAGAATACCCCCCGACCTAGTAGCTTCTCCGAGCATCCTCCTATAACTAGTCCGAACCCCACTAGGGATATTATCCGGGAAAGGAAGAACTCGACGATGCCCGCGTATCTACGCCTTAACTGCTGGAAGGATGAGAAAAGAACGAGGAAGAAGAAGAGTATTAGGGACCGTACCACGGCTTGAACTATCGCATAAGCCTTAGCGTTACTGATGGTGTTAAACTCCTTTAGAGCCGCGGAAACGATGGCGAGGATAAATATTATTATGGAGCTCATCGTGAGCGTCCTCCGAAGTTCCTTCCTCGTCACCATGAATTTGTCTCGGTGAAGTTAAATCGCTCTTCTCTCATCATATATGCGCCTTGTGGACGTCCACTCTCATATACACATGATGGAGGACTTAGAAAACGTGATAAAGAGGGCTCTACAATCCGGGGTCGTAGCGATCGTTACTAGCTCCGAAGGAGACGATTACGAAAAGGCTTTGGAGGTATCCAGGAAGTTTTCTCCGGTATTCCCGTCGATAGGATTACACCCGACCAAAGCCGAGGACTCCTCGTTAGTGGAGAGAGTAATAGAGTTCATCGAGGACCATAAGGACGAGATCGTAGCCGTGGGCGAGGTCGGTCTAGACTATTATCGGGTACGCGAGGAGGAGAGAAGAAAGGTGCAGAGGGAGGTCTTTAAGCGCTTCATAGAGCTCGCTATAGACTTAGATAAGCCCCTAGTGATTCACTCTCGCTCTGCGGGAAAGTATTGTATCGAGATACTAGCCGAATATAAGCCGAAGAGGGTAATCATGCACGCGTTCGACGGGAGTTATAAGTACGCTAAACGCGGAGCGATGTTGGGCTTCAAGTTCTCCGTCCCCCCTAGCGTCGTCCGCTCTCAGCAGAAGAAGAACATGGTTAAAGCGTTGCCGCTAAGCGCTTTATTATTAGAAAGCGACGCTCCCGCACTAGCTCCGGTAAAGGGAGAAAAGAACGAACCGGCTAACGTGGTGGTATCGTTAAAGACCATCGCTGAAATCAAGCGCATGCCCGTCGAAGACGTCGCGGAAATATTATTTAAGAACACGCTAGAGACGCTCCCTGAGCTTAAGAGGTTTTTAGAACGAAGGTTCTTAATTATCGTTATTTGAGAACTCGCGTCGGGCCTCTCATGGATAAAAGGCGCTTATTATTAGCGATCGCTCTCCTGGGCATAGTCCTAGGCTCTTCCGTCGTAGGATACTATTATCGGTCATCCTCTTCTAAGTACGTATACCTCTCCACGACGACCTCCTTCGACGCAACCGGGTTCCTCTATTTCCTTAAGGATTACCTTTACGATAAATACGGCCTCGATTTAGGACGGACGGCTGTGGGGACGGGTATGGCCTTAAGGATAGCGGATCGCGGCGATAG
>JAMOTR010000021.1 GCA_027068385.1 Candidatus Heimdallarchaeota archaeon | reverse complement strand
CCGAAATATGAATACCTTTACCGGAAGAACGGAACGTTCGAGACGCGCAAGGTGATCGCGTACAATTTCTTCGTCATCGTCGGCCCTTCGAACGATCCCGCTGGAGTCTCAAGGGCTAACGATACCGTGGAGGCGTTCTACAAGATACTCCTTTATGGTGAGTCTCACCCGAACGAAAAGGTATTCGTATCACGCTATGACGAGAGCGGGACGCACGTTAAAGAGAAGAGCATACGGGAGCTCGTAATCTCGCGCTATCATCTTAACGTTACGTACTCCGAGATTTCATCTAGACCGCGGTATGTGAGGGCTAGCGCGGGTATGAGCGAGACCCTCATGATGGCTCAGGAGTTTAGCGCTTATACCCTATCGGATATAGCCACGTACCTCGTGATGAAGAAGAACGCGGGCCTGCGTCTAGATAAGCTTCGGGCCGGGGATTACTACACGTTAAACGTATACTCGATAATGGTGGTCAAGAACGCGAAGCACGAGCGCGAGGCGATACGGTTAGCGGACTTCCTAGCGAGCGATGAGGGGCAGAATCTATTCTCGGGTTACGGCACGGAGGAATACGGATATCCTCTATTCTTCCCGGCTAGGCCTTTATTATCGGCATATAAGAGCGGCTCGCTACAGCCGGGAACGGAAGAATACGTCCCCCCGGACCTTAAGGGGAAGGTGGACGATCTAACGTTAGCGAGGCGGATATTCGAATACGCTTTTCGGGACGTGAACGGAGATAATATTCCGGACCGGGAGAGTGGTCGGTGATGTACGCGATGGAACCTCGGACTCACGTGTTCGTTCGTTCTTTTATAATATCACTCTCCGCTACGCTCATAGCGTTTTCTACAGGAGCCCCTCTAGGTTTTCTTATAGGTCTTAAGGAATTCCGCTTGAAGCCCGTCATAGTTTCGATATTAAACGGGCTTATGGGGATACCTACGGTCGTCCGGGGCCTCCTACTATATCTAATGTTCTCCCGTTACGGCCCCTTAGGATTCTTAGGCCTCTTATACACGCCCACGGCTATCATCATAGGAGAGGCTCTACTCGTGTTTCCGATCGTCTCGTCCCTGTCCCTAAGTCTCGTCGAGCGCAACAAGGAGGTTCGGGAACTCATACAGATGATAGGCCTAAGGGGTCATCAAGCGTACTCGATGCTCATCCGGGAATTACGCGTGCCGTTAATCGCCTCGTTCTTCACGGCTTTCAGCAGGGCGATCACGGAACTAGGCATAGCGCTCATCGTGGGAGGGAACATAGAAGGTTACACGCGTACGATAACCACGGCTATCGCTTTGTATACATCCATGGGCCTCATCGACGAGTCGATAAAGCTCGGGCTTTCCTTGCTCTTTCTCATATTCTTCTTATCCGCCTTAGCTAGAGTTCTAGAGGCGAGGTATTATGCGGAGGGGCGAAGGGATACGGTATAAGAGGGGGGAACGGATCCTAAAGGGCGTCTCTTTATTAATACATAGGAGGAGCGTGGTGGCCGTAATAGGTCCGAACGGAAGCGGGAAGAGTACGTTGGGTATGGTAATGGCCGGATTGTGGAGACCTCATAAAGGATTCGTAGAGGCGGACGGGGAGGATCCTCTCGGAAAAGTATACGTCGCGTTCCAGGACGGTAGGCTGTTGGACTTGTCCGTTAAGGAGTACTTAGAGCTCGTGGGGGAGATCGATTTATTGCCGCGGTTAGGCGTGAATAAAGTTCTTGATAAGAAGTGTAAGCGCCTTTCCTTAGGGCGGAAAAAGCGCGTTCATCTACAAGCGGCGTTCTCCTCAAGACACCCTTATGTGGTTCTCGATGAACCGGAGTCGGGCATAGATTCGCTCCGCGACGTAAAACTCACGATAGAGGAGCTTAGGAGGCGTAAAGGAGTGTTACTAATCACACACGAACCATCACTTATGAGGCTCGCGGATAAGGTGTTTCGCTTATTTAACGGTAAGCTTCAAAAATATGAGGAAGATAGTGAGGGGAAGGATGTTATACGAGAAGGGGATACCCTTTCCGACACCGTCTACAGAGGTGCGGTTTTTCGAGGATTTAGGGCTATTAGTGGAACCGGGCTCCCCTAGGGACATATTCCGCGTCGCTTATGAGCTATCGTATAGGGATGTGGAGTTAATGCTTCTCACCCATCCCCATCTCGATCACTTGGGTAACGCTATAGCCTTCCCCGAGGCGAGGCTCACCCGGAATCCCGTACGGGATAAATATAGCGAGGGAGAACGTCGGTATAGAATAAGGAACGCGATTCGCGATTCCTTAAATCTCCTAAAGGTTTCACCAAGGGGTCGGGAGGAGATATTGGATGACGTTTACGTGAAGAGCACGGACTTACATTTTCCTGGTCACCTCGTGTTCGTCGTAAAGGGATACGCGTTCGTGGGTGACTCTTTTCCTCCGAAGCCCGAGATAGAGAGCCTCTTAAAAAGCGGAGAGAAATTTACGGGAAGGCTCGCTGAGCACATGCGTGACGTAGCGGAACATTCCGAGCTCATCATTACGGCACACCGGGGATCGATAAAGCCCGAAGACGTGCTCGAGGTAACTCGATTTTTCTTACCCGTAAAGATCTTCTCATGCATTGGGTTGACGAACTCGTAGAAAGGCTAGCGAAGAGGTTCGAAGGTAAGAAGGAGATCGTGTTCAACGGTGGATTATCCGTCTCCGGCCTACAGCACGTCGGACGCCTCCGCGGTGAGGTGATCATGAACGATGTATTAGCTAGGGAACTACGTAAGCGCGGCTTCAGGACGAAGCTCTTTATTACATTATACACGATGGACGCGCGGAAGGGCAAGAGGCCTCAGGTGGAGCAATTCGAATCCGGAGGCGAGCGTTATCGCGGCCGGCCGCTAATAGAAGTTCCCGATCCTAAAGGGTGCCACGATAATCGGGTAGAGCACTATCGGTCCGACTTCGGCCCTTATATCGATCGCTTCACCTCCGCTAAGATAGAGGTAGTGAGGACCGACGAGATGTATAAAACGGAACGCATGCGCGAGATCATCGAGGAGTTCGTGGAGAAGCGCGAGATAGTGAGGGAGATAATTAATAAATACCGCAAGAGGAGACCCTTCCCTGAGGGTCGGATACCGTTTAACCCACAGTGTGAGCGTTGTAGACGCATAGATTCCGCGGAGGCTTTAGAATATAAGGACGGCATGTTCAAATATCGTTGTAACGCGTGCGGGAACGAGGGGGTAGTTCCTTACTATAAAGGTAAACTAAACCGGAGGTTAGAACGGGTAGCCGTACGGAAGTACTTAAACGTGGACTTCGAGCCCTACGGTAAGGATCACGCGGCCCCGGGAGGTTCTAGGGACTCATGTAACGAGCTAGCTCAAGCGTTAGGCATCACGCCTCCTGAAGGAGAGTGGTACGAACGGGTAGCGGAACGTAAGAATAAGGTGGAACGCGACATGTCTAGTTCCTCTTTCGTGGGCTTCACGCCCAAGGATCGGCTCGAAGTCGCGCGGCCGGAGGTGCTTCGTTTCCTGTTTCTCGTGGTAGATCCGCATAAAAGAGTGGTACTAAGCCTGGAGGAGATACCGTTGTATTATCAACGCTTCTACAAGGCGGAGAGTAAGTATTACGAAGGCGTTAAAGACGAAGAAACGAGGAGTTACGAGCTCTCCCTCTTAAGCGAACCTTACGAGAGGATCCCCGTACAAGTTCCTTACGAACACATGGCCATCCTATCTCAAACGCTACCGAGGGAAAACAAGTTAGAGGAGGCGATAAAGCGCCTCAGGATCTCCGGAATCATACCGGAAAAGCTCGAGGAATACGATATAAAGCGTATCGAGAGCCTTCTGGAGCTCTCTTATAATCGGGCTAAGAGGTATGCTCCCGAGAGGATGAGGATAGAAATACTCACCGAAGCTCCCGAGGAAGACCCCGGAGATCTCAAGCCGATCTTAAAGAGGCTCGCGGAAGAGTTAGAGAACGTAGAACGGACTCCAGAAGCGATAGTGGAGGGGATGAAGAGGGTAAACGAGGGACTCGATAAGAGGACTATAAGACGCCTATTTAAGTTCCTCTATAAGATATTCATAGGGAAAGAAAGCGGCCCTCGCATCGCGAACCTCTTCTCCACGTTACCGAAGGAGTTCGTGATAAAGCGTATAAGGGAGTACTTATGAGTATTTTTACTCGATGATGAGCGGGAGTACCTCTGAGTTTTTCGATGAGGAAAACTCGGTCCACTGAGTTTTTGTGGCCCTCACCCCCGTACCCGTGGGCGCCCCGCCCCCGGGCCGGTAGCTGCTCCCTCCCGGGCCTGACCCCGGCCCGCTAAGAGGCCTTTCCCCGGCCCTACGGCCGAGGTTGGGCCTCAGGGCGGGACCCCACGGGCGGGGGATCATCGGGCGTTAACTTAAAAGAACCTTCGGATATAATCCTTAAGCCTCTTTATGATTTCCTTCGGTTTCGGCAGCTCGGGTATGGGGAAGCTCATAGGGTCCGCGTCTATGTAGTAGTTTATGATTCTAACGAGCTGACCCGCGTTCGATTCTACGACGAACGTCTTACGACCGTCCACGAGCTTCTCTAGTTTATCTCCGTCTATCGGATTTAGCGTGAAGAGCCTGATGAAGCCCACCCTCTTTCCTTCCTTACGTAGCTTCTTCACCGCGTATTCCGCGGAGCGGGAGGCGGAGCCATAAGACAATAGTATTACATCAGCGTCTTCGAGATATAACGTCTCGTACTCGAAGATCTCGCTAGCGTGGTTGCGGATCTTATTCACGAGCCTATTTATATACCTCTCGAACGCGTCTATCGAGATCGTAGGAAGGCCGTCCTCCCTATGAGCTAATCCGGTATAGAACACGTTCTTACCCTCCCCTAATAGTATCATAGGGCTCGTTTCGGGGACTGGGTTCTTTCTACTTTCCTTAGGCTCTAGAGGCTCCAATTCGACGCGCTCACTTAGGTGTCCTATAGTTTCGTCGGCTAGTACTATTACGGGATTACGGAACTTCTCCGCGTATTCGAAGGCCTTAAACGTAATCTCGAAGGCCGTCTGTACGGAATGCGGGGCGAGAACTATGGTTTCGTAATCCCCATGAGAGCCGCGCATCGCTTGTATTATGTCTCCTTGATAGAGCCTCGTAGGGATCCCGGTAGAGGGTCCGGTACGCATTACGTTAACGATCACGATCGGGGCCTCATACGCTACAGCGAGGCCGATGGCTTCCTGCATTAGCGAGAATCCCGGTCCGCTAGTCGCGGTCATGGGCTTAGCCCCGGTGAGGGAAGCACCTATGAGCATATTGATGGCCGCTAACTCGTCCTCCGCTTGTATGAATACGCCCCCTAACTTAGGGATCCGCTCGGCCATGAAATGCATGATCTCGGAGCTGGGCGTGATCGGATACCCCGCGTAGAAGTTACACCCAGCGGCTAAAGCTCCATAAGCTATAGCTAGGTTCCCTTGAAGGTAAAGAGGCTTTCCTAAAGGAACGTTTAGCTTCTCTAGGACGTTCACTCCATTCATATACGTCGAAGGAAAAATCGTTTCCTCATTCACATCAATAGCTACCGTTACTCGCTTTCAATCTGTAGCATTTATTCTTCCGAAAAGCCTCAAATAGCGCACGATCAGCATCTCGCATGAAGGTGAGGATCGAGAAGGACACCTGTATCGGATGTGGAGTATGCGCTTCTCTATGTCCCGACATCTTCGCGATAGGCCCCGACGGAAAGAGCGAGATCATAGGAGATCCTAACTCTAACCCCGACTGCGTCCGTGAGGCCGCTCAGAGCTGTCCTACCGGATCTATAATAATAGAGGAGGAGTGATTTTTTCTTCATACTCATTAGATATACATGATACCCGCGGGGAAAAACCCTCCCGAAGATATCTACGTGATGATCGAGATACCTAAGGATTCGAGGCTGAAGTTCGAGATCGAAGACGGCATCGTGTATCTCGATAGGAAGCTCTTTACGGCTATGGTGTATCCTTATAACTACGGAATAATACCGAGCACCAAGGCTCCTGATGGAGATCCGCTGGACGTCCTTCTCATCATGGAGGATCCGATACCGCCCGGAGTAGTAGTTCGCGCGAGGCCTATAGGTGTGCTATACATGGAAGATGAGAAAGGGGAGGACGAAAAGATCATAGCGGTGCCTCACGAGAAAATAGATCCGCGTTACTCGAACATACAAGACCTAAACGACCTCCCAGAGGCTGTATTAAACGAGATTAAGCACTTCTTCGAACATTATAAGGAGCTAGAGCCGGGGAAGCGGACGAAGGTAAAAGGTCGGGGTAACAAGAAGGAGGCGCTAGAGATCATTAAGAGATCGCTTCTGTGAACGCTTTTATTTAAAAATTGCTCTCTTATATAGGTCTAAGAACAGCTTAGACGGCTCCCTTGGACGCGACAAGAACTCAGGGTGAAACTGAACCCCTATCATACTTCCGATCTCTATCCCTTCTAGTATCCTTCCGCTCCGCGCGCTTAGCTTAGCTCCCGCGTCCCTAAGCACATCGAAGTACTCGGGGTTTACGTAGAAGCGGTGTCTATGTCTCTCCAAAGTCTTTGTAGACCCATATACCTCATATAGGTGCGTACCCGGGACGATAGATACGGGATATAATCCCTTACGTAAGCGTCCCCGAGAGTATCCGGGCATTTCTATTACCACGGGATGCCTCGTGTTCGGATCTATCTCCGTGGTGTGGGCGTCCGAGTATCCTACTAGATCCCTAACTATCTCCACGGCTAAGAGTTGCATCCCCCGGCATATCGCGAGCGTAGGTATTTCGTTCTCCCTCAGTATCTTTAGCGCCTTAATGATTCCTTCGGCCCCCTCCTTCCCGAATCCGCCGGGTATCACCGCCGCCTCTAGGCTAGAGAGATCCTCTTCTTTTACCTCCTTACGCGTGTTTATCCATATTATCTTAGGCTTTCTCCCTACCGCTACACCCGCGTGTATCAAAGCGTGCCTAATAGATACGTACGCGTCCGGGAAGTCAGCGTATTTTCCGATTACCCCAATCGTTAGTTCCTCCTCTAAGCTCTCGCACCTCTTTACGAATCCCTCCCACCGGGTCCCCTTGCTCTCATCCTCGTATCCGAAGAGCTTTAGTATCTTAGAGATCAGCCCCTGTTTCTCTAACACTACGGGTACATGATAGATCGAGGGAAGATCGGGGACGGATATTACGTTCTCTAGCGGTACTCCCCCGTATAGCGAGAGTTTATACTTAGCCTTGTATTCTAGAGGCCTGTGCGAGCGGGCGACGATGAACGTCGGTGTGACCCCCATAGATAAGAGAATGCGCAAACCCTGCTGAGCCGGCTTCGTCTTCTGTTCCCCTATGCTCGGGGGTTCCGGAACGTACGTTACTACCACGAACGCTGTAGGGACCCTCTTGGAAAGTTGCCTTACGGCCTCGATGAAGTACGAGTTCTCTATGTCGCCCGCAGTACCCCCTATTTCTACTATAATGAACTCCCCCGGTAGCGTGAGTATCCTCTCTATGATGTCGTTTACGACGTGCGGTACGAACTGAACGTCCTCCCCTTTAAAATATCCCTCGCGCTCCTTCTTTATGATCTCGTAGAAGAGCTTTCCGGACGTTAGATAGTTATCTCCTGAGAGGTTCTTGGAGAGAAAACGCTCGTACGTCCCCAAGTCCATGTCGCACTCCGTTCCGTCGTCCAGGACGAAAACCTCCCCGTGCCTATAAGGGTCCAAAGTTCCCGCGTCGTAATTAAGGTACCCGTCCATCTTTATTACGTTCGTATCATAACCGCGCTCTGATAATAACGAGGCTATAGAAGCGGCTATTGAACCTTTCCCGATTCCACTCATCACGGTCCCTAATACGACGATAACGTTGGGCATTAAGCGTACGTATTAATAATAAAAACTCACTTCTCGTGTAACGCGAGGGCTAGTAGAACTAATCCGATAACCGAGACCACTATGGATACCCGGTAGTCCGTCTCGATCGATATCGTAACGGTGATTCCTAGGAAGAGTCCTAAGCCTATGAGTAATAGCGATACGCCTAAGGTTATCATCGCGGTCTTCGCCGATTCCCTTGCCGCGTATATCGCATAGATGAATAGTATCACGCCTACGAACGCTAAAACCGCCCCGGTCGAGAGCATATTCGGCTCATCCGTATAACCATGTTATATCTTATCGTCGTAAATTCCATGATAGTAATAAGGCTACGCGACTCGTACGTGGTACTTTCGCAAGCTGGACACGTATACGTAGTGGATCCCTCTATACCCGCTTGTTCTTGTCCCGCGTTCGTGATAGAGGGTAAGGAGTGTAAGCACATCAAAGCCGTACGTATAAAACTAGCTGAAGGGGGTATTATAGAGGACGAGGAAGAAGCTTTGAGGGTTTTAAAGAGCGCTTTTATAGGAGAGCAATAACGATAATAGCGAGGGCGGGGGAGGCTAGGAACGATGGTACAATATTAAATGAACTCCGCTCCTTTATAGCACATGTCGTATGGCGACAAGTTAGAGGAACTCGATAAGCTCGAAGAGCTTCTACCGGAAGAGAGTTTGGATGAGTTGTTGATGCTTGTTTCGGCTACAGGGGAACTTCCGACCCAAACCGAACAGGAAATAAGGGAAAAGATACGGGAGTTCTTCTCGAAGTATAAGGAGTACGGGTTCGACGCTGTGATTATAATGATGTCCGACGGAACGCCCGTGTTATACGAATTTAATAGGGAGGTAATAGAGGAGATCAAAAAAATTCAGGAGATAGAGCTGGACTCGGCAAGGACCGCTAGTTATATCGGGATAATCGTAGGAATATACGATAACGCTGAGAAGGCGCTGATCCAAATCGCTCGCGAGCCCGCTATACGCGTAATACTTGAGGGTAAGTATGGGTACGTAATTATAAGGCGCGTGCCTTCCGTGGAGGACTTAGTGGTGGCCGCGTCGATATTCATTAAGGAAGGAATCGAGGAGGAAGAAGGAGGGGCTTCCATAGGAGTGAAAGGATATCCTCTGGGTCTCTACCTTATGGCCTTTAACGAGCTCGTGGATATGTTAAAAGAACCCTTAAGAAGACGGCGGTCAGGCGAGCGATCGCTCTACTACGATGGTTTTATTTAGTTCTAGAGCTTCACCGTCTAGCTCTTCTTTAAGGCTCTCTATGCTTTCTTCCTCTCCGTGTACGTATAGTATTCTCGAGGGAGATAAGCTCCTTATGTACTCTATTAGATACTTACGACCGGCATGTCCCGATAGACGATAGTATCCTACGCGCATGTTTAAGTTCACGTTTATGACGTTCCCGTCCGGCTTCTTTAACGGTATGGTCCTGTATCCGTCGAGCACCATGCGTCCTACGGTTCCGGGTACCTGATATCCTGAGAACGCGAGTAGACTACGAGTATCCGCGGAGGCTAGCTGGAGGTAAGATAGAATGGGTCCGCCCTCGAGCATCCCGCTCGTGCTCACGATGATGTTGTTCTTCGCGCGAGCGATGATGTAGCGTCTCACGAGCTCACCAGAGACACCTTGAGATACCTTCCTTACGTCTATTACCCCGCTCATATCGAACGGGGGTCTGCGGAACCTCATCAGAGTCCTCTCGGAAATCCGAGGCGCGCTCCGATAGCGCCTAAAGACGTCGTTAATCTTTACGCTCATCCCGTCCATGTATATGTTATTCTTCACTCCCTTCTCCACGAGCGTAGCCACGACTTCTTGAGAGCGTCCGTAAGCGAAAGCGGGTATTAGGACGTTTCCGCCGCGCGAGAACGTATCATCTATAGCGTCTAAGAGTTCCCTCTTCACCTCTTCCCTCTCGGGTATCTCTTCGGCCCCGTTAGTGGACTCTGTGATCACGATGTCTATCTTTTCCCTGGGCCTCTTAGCCCCGTCGAAGTATTCCGTGGGTTCCGGCTTTATGTCCCCCGTGTATAGTATCCTCACTCCCTCCCGATCTATGAGTATCTGGGCCGATCCTAGGCTGTGTCCCGCGTCGTAAAACTTTACTTTCACACCGTCTGCTACCTCGAATTCCTCCTCATACGGATACACCTCGAACATGTTCATAGCTATGTCCATCTCCGCCCTCGTCCGAAGCTTTCCCTTATCGATCTTAAGCATGTCCTCCCGTAGTATCCTAACGACGTCCTTCGTGGGAGGCGTGGCGTAAAGCTTTCCTTTATAGCCCATCCTATATAGCGCCGGAGCGTACCCGGTATGATCTAGGTGCGCGTGCGATAGTATCACCGCGTCCAGCTTCGGGGCTACCTCTTCTAACCCCTCGGGCGTTATGTGCTTCGATTCTCCTTCGGGAGTATGTACGATCTTCACTCCACAATCGAGGAGTATCGCTCTCTTATCATCCTCTATTAATATCGCGCTCCTACCCACCTCCTTCGCTGCTCCCAACGCTCTTATACGGATCCTCATAGAACGATTACCTAAGATCCGGACCTAATTTTCTTGTCTTTTTTCCGGGTTTTTCAGTGGTGGGAAGACTCATCACTTAGCATCAGATGTCCCAGCGCTCATCATCATAGCCGTGAGAATACTCGGTTCTCATAAAAACTCGTCGTAACATATAAAGACCTCCGAGATATTCTTCATACGAGAGCGCCGGTAGTCTAGCCTGGTAGGATGGCGGCCTTCCAAGCCGCTGGCCCGGGTTCGAATCCCGGCCGGCGCACCATTAGAGAACTATCACACGAGCCTCATCATAGGAGAAAATATTACCGCAAAACGTTTTGTTTGATATGTTCGGACTATTCGTTGTACGTCGGAACCCCGCTGTAGGTCCCGAGTATGAAGCCTATCCGCCCGGAATAGATAGAGAACTCGAAAATTACATGTACAACGTCGTTGGGGTTGGGGAGTCCATAGAAATAAGCTTAGATAAGATCCTCATCGATATCCGGGGAGAGCTCCACATGAAAGGCGAGCTATACACGGAACACGACTATGACGACGTAGGGATAAAGGCTAGAGGCTACTTAGCTCATAAGGTGCCCGATAGAATCGAAGGATACTACGTAGTCGCTATACGGGATAAAGACGAAGACGTTCGTAACGATTATCTAGAGCCCGTGCTTTCCCGCGTGGCCGCTCAAGTAAATAGGATCATCACTCAGCTCACCGTAGTACCCATTAAAGAGGTAAAACCCGATTACATACAACGCATAGCCGACCTTCGGCGTAACGCTATAAAGCAGCACTTGCCGTCCTTCTACAAACTCGTATTCGCCGTAGCCCGCGGCGACGAGGAGACTCTATACCCTGTGTTACTAGAGGAAGAGAACGCTCGGAACGTGTTCCTAGCCTTACGCGACGAGCCTATAATAACCCTCAATGACCTAGTCTCTAAGGTATCCGTACACATAGAGGCCCCCGGAGGAGACTTCGTAAGCGTGGTAGAGAGCATATTAAGGGACTTCGAGAATTACGGCCTCGTAAGGGTAGAGGAGTTCGAAGAGCGGGGACGTGTAGTGTTTCTCGTTCGTGACCTCTTCGCCTTCCGTAAGAAGCCCCCCGCTGGCGCCCTTCCGAACGACGAAGCCGTGTTGAGTGTTGTGAAGACGTTCTTCGAAAATTACTTACCCTCGCCCGAGGACGAGCGTAGGATCATACTTACGATGGCGAACCCGTTTAAGAACACGATCATAAAGGAGCTCCGTAAGGGTCCTAAGACTTTCGTGGAGCTTCGCGATGCCGCGGGAGTCTCCGAGGATAGCCTCGTATCGGCGGCCATTCAGGAGCTCGTAAACGACGAATTCGTAATGCCCGTAGAGCAGGAAGGGGAGATGATATACGTGTTAAAGACCGACGTGTATATCCGCGTACTAGTTCCCAAACGGCTCAGAAGGCGTGCCGCGGAGCTATATCTAAAGCGCCGCGAGCTTCAGGAGCTCGTACTTAGATACTTAGACATATTAGATGCCGTTGAGATAGCCTCTAGGTGAGCGCGTATGATAAGGAGAGTGTACGTATTTAATCCTAAGAAGGAGAGGATATTCTTTCATGAGTTTTCTACGATGAAGCCCATATCTCAGAAGCACTTGGACGCCATCTTATCGGACGTGAAGTTAATGAGGCCGGGCGTCGTGTACCACACGACGTTCGTTAAGGGAAGACGTCTCACTTACTTGAAGGACCCATATAATTACTTATATGTAGTAATGAACGATGAGCAGACTGAGAAGTCGCGCGTAGAGGCATTTACTTTATCGTTCTACGCGTTCATCAACGATAGATATAGCGATCGGCTCGCGTCTCAGCAGGACCCTCCGCTTGAGGAAAGCGCGGAGCTTAGAGAACATCTAGAGGAAAGCGCTAGGAGCATACCTATAAAGGTAACTCTCGTGGGATTCGGAGGAGTGGGTAAGACGACTATCCGCAAGCTCCTTATGGGTATCGATACGAGTAAACCGGAACATCTACAGTACAGACAGACGCATATAGGGGCGAGATCCGTGATTAACCTTCGCGGATATAAGGTATACATCTTCGACGTAGGAGGACAGGAAGTATATCACGGCCTTCGGAACGAGTTCCTTTACGGATCCGAGGTAATACTCGTAGTCACCGACTCCACGCGCTCCGATGTAGAGGACGTGAAGAACTTCATACTACCTAAACTCGAGATACTAGCTCCCGGTGCCGAGATATACGTGATCGCGAACAAGCAGGATAAAGTGGGTAAGGAGCCCGAATACCTACACTGGCGTCAGGTAGAGAGGATCATAGGGATGCCCACGTTCCCGTGCGTAGCTATAAACCCGGAGTATCGCGAGCCTCTATTAAAGCTTCTCGAGGGTCTAATCTTCGGTGAGATCGCCACGAAGGAAGAGGAGAAAGAAACCATCTCCTTCGATGAGTTGAGCGAGGAGATATTCTGAAAGACCTATTTTTAGGCTAGATTTTAGTATCTCTCCCCTATAAAGTACCCATGAGTTCACGGAAACCTCAGACCGTTGATGATATTGTTCAAAGGATACTTTTATCCGACCCTAAGATCAGAGACGTCCTCATAGCCGATTCTACGGGTACTCTTATATCGTATATGACGAGGAGAGTTGGGGTAATATCCCCGTTCGAAGAGCTGGCCGCGATATCAGGAAGCGTGCTTTCGGAATTAGAGACGTTAGGTTCTCTACTAGGCTTAGGAACGCCATTAGAAGATCTGAGGGAGTACGAAGACGGAATATTCCTATATCACCCGATAGAGGATCTAGCGATAATACTAGTGATAGGCGATCGCGACATAAACCTAGGCCTTATTAGGACCCTATTAAGAAAGTACGCGCCGGAAATTAAGAGGCTCCTAAGCGAGCAGGGCATAGGAGTACCCGCACCGGATATGCAAGAGCTATCTAAGGAAGAGGTCGATAGACTATCTACGTATATTTCTACGATCGAGAAGCTAGACATAAGCTTCCGAGGATCTTTTTTACTCGGATCATAAACGTGTTGATGAAACGCTTGCTCGTATTAGCCTTGATCGCTTTCCTCATTATACCTTCAGTACCCACACACGCTACTACTACGGGCGTAGATCAAGCGCCTCATAAACCGGTCGCGATCGTGTATCCATACGAGCCTCACATTAACGTGACCCGCGTTATAGATTTATCTTATGGATACCTAGCGAACGTCACCGACGTCATATCGATTAATTCTACGAAGCCCTTCAACGCGTTCACGTTCGCCTTACCCGAGATCTCGATGAACATAAACGCTACGAGCGATAACGGAACGGTCGGTATAATACCGGGGAAGACGTTCACGGTGAACGGGACGAGGATGAAGCGGATCACGCTCGTGCTCGATAATAACGTCACCAGCGTCACGTTTAACGTCACGTTCTACTTCTTCAACGTCTTCACTAACGATACTTATAAAGGAACGAAGCCCTCGGAGAAGGACGCGTTCGCGATCGTGGAATTTACCACCGTGCCGATAAGCAAGTATACTTATGATTACGTCCGGCTGAACGTCACGTTCCCGCCTAGATCGAAGCCGATGCCCGAACTATCTACACCTTCAGACGGGAACGTGAGCCTTACTACTTTATACCGGAGGTTCGAGAACTACACAGGGTCGCTTCCGGGTATGGACCTGCGTGCCGTCGCGGAGACGGAGCGGTTGCCTTATGTTGTGAGGGATGCGAGGATGACGATACAATTCACTACGGGTTCCGAGGTCTACGTGAAGCTCGCCTTAGATTACGTGGTGTTCGGCAACATCGAATACTCCGGACCGTTCACGAGCGACGAGCCGAAGTCCGCTGTACGTTATCTCTACGTGTACCTACCTAGGAATATATCTGAGATCAAAGTATACGACGACCTCGGGATCGTAGTGAACTATACGAAGTACCCTTGGGGAGATTACTATAGACGGGAGATAAGGACTAGGACGCCCCTCGTAGGTAATCTATCGACGTATCACCTCACCATTTACTATAAGCTAAACGTATCGATGGGAATCAAAGCGAAGATAGAGACGAGGACGCCTTATATACCCGCGTTGATAGAAAGGTTCGAGCTTAGGGTGTTGTCTCCACCGTTCGGAGCCTTAGCGTCGATGGAGCGGATCACCGAACCCGATATTAGACACACGACAGGTTCTCGGCATCTACCGGTCACCGAAGCTCATACGGTACTCTATAACGTAACCTTCGACCTAAACGTGCGCATAGTGGCGTACAGGAGCTTGATGACGTACGTAGGTATGCCCATTATAGGGGCGATTATACTCGTTATACTCTCAGCGCTCACGCTGTATCTAATATCTCTAGTACCCGCCCCTGAGAGAGTAGAAAAGGAGCTTCCCGAGGACGTAAAGAACGCGATCGAGGTTCTAGAGGAGCTAGCTTCTATAGCTCCTACGGTGTTAAGCGTAATAGAGAAACCGATGAAGCTCGAGGAACGCATAAGAACGTTAGAGAACATTAGGGTAGCCGCTGAGAAGAAGCTTCAGGAGGCTATAAGTGCGGTGAATAAGGTCTCCGATCCCGAAACGCGCGAGCTTCTAATCGTGATCGCGGGCATCGGAGCGTCTATAGTGTCGGCTATAAGGCGGCTAGAGGATATAGAGAGGATACGCGCGAAGATGACGAAATCCGTATACTTAGCCGCTATAGCCGAGGCCTCAACGTTCATAGACTCCGCTTATAAGAGAATGATGGCGATGCTCGTGAACTTGAAGCTCTGAGTTTTTTAATTAAAAAGAACTCAAATGAGCCGCTTTTCGTCTATCCTTTCCCGCTTTACTATCTCGTCTTCCGAGAAGAAGATCTTGTGCTCGTATTCGAAGCTCTCCTTCGAGTCAGAGGCGTGGATCACGTTATGAGATATGTCTAAAGCGAAGTCCCCGCGTATGGTTCCCGGGGCGGCCTTAGCCGGGTCTGTGGCTCCGATGATTTTACGTACGATCTCTATTGCCTTAGGCCCCTCCCGAACGCTCACCACCACGGGGCCGCTGGTGACGTATTCTATTAGAGACTCATAGAAGGGCTTCCCCTTGTGTACAGCGTATAGTTTCTCCGCTTGCTCGCGGCTCATCCGTATGAACTTCATCGCCACGGGTTTTAGTCCCACGCGCTCTAGACGCTTAATTATTTCCCCTATAAGACCGCGCTGTACTCCATCGGGCTTAATCATTACGAACGTCCTTTCGGCCATAGTGTTGTGAAGTATATGATCCATAAGCGTTTTGAAAAAATCACAAGCGAGCGCGCTTGAGGAATCTCTTCTTACCTATGTCGAAGATCTTCACCGCGAGTAAAGCTAAAGCTATCGAGGCGATCGTCTCGAGGTTGTATTCTAAGGCTATCGATAGCGTTATACCCGTAACGAACATCCCCGCCATTCCTATGAGTATAGCGATCGTTAGCTGCTTCGCTAGCGGCGCTTTAAACGCATCGTTCAACGTTCCGTATACGGGTTTACACGCCCCTGCCGCATAATAAGCTCCGAGGGAGGCCGGTAAGGACATCGTAGCTAAAGTTACTAAGGCGAGCTTAATGGCCTCGAAGCCTATATAAACGTAAGATAAGAGCGAAGCCGCTGAGGTCCCTAAGAGAGAATACCGAGCTATGGTCTTCCGTACGTTATAAGGCACGTGATCGTTAGGACTCGGAAGCCGTAGGTCCCTTCTTCCTAACTCCCGAGAGAGGCCGTAGAGCATCATCACGACGGTAATTATAGGGGCTCCTGAGGAAGTGCTTATGATTATCGTATATAATTCGTAATACGTCCTCGCTCCCGAAGAGATTACGTTAAACGCCACGATAGCGGGCATGAGTAGGACGAGTAGGAGGAGCTGAGGATAACGGGTGAGGTATAAGCGAGGGATGGATCCTTTACGATAAGCACCGACCCTAAACACGGCCTCCTGCCGCGAGATGATATCGCGGGCCCTTGAGACTCCATAAGGTATAGCGGGTAACGAGATCGCGGAGATGATGAGAAGCTCTATGAGGCCTAAGGTATCGAGGGATCCTTCTAATACTATTTCTATATGATCTAGAAGCGGAGTAAATTCGTTAATTATAAGGAGAGCGAGGAACGGAAGGGAGCTTAGCACCGATTGTTTATAACCTCTAGCCGTGCCTCCTATAGAGAACCCTACGAGTGAATAGTATAGGAAGAGGACGGTGAAGAGTAAGAGATACACGGGCGGGCTTAGGAGGTAAGCGACGTATATTATGGGAACTAGGATTATGAGGGAGTTGAAGAAGGTGACGACGTATAATGCGAAGAACAGCTGGGCGTTCGATATGGGAGAGGAATAAATGAGCTCCTTCGCCTTGTACGATACGCGACCGACGGAGATTCCCCCGCTGATACCCAAGAGCGCGGCTATCCGGAGGCTTATCGAGAGGATCTTGTAGGACTTAAGGACGTTTATGAAGTAGTCTCCCAGGGAATGGTATAGAAGCCGTAGTTCTAGGAGGAGGACGAAGGGTAAGATGATTAGTATGGCTATCGAGGACCGCCGACGCTTAGCGCCGGAGGAGTAACGGCTTATGGCCTTGATCTCATACCATATAAAACGCTTCATACTTCCCCACCTATGATCCTACGAATCTGATCTATCGGCACCTCTTCTCCCGTGAGCTCCATGAACACGTCTAATAAGTTCTTGTCCTTCGTGAGTTCCTCGAGCTTACCTTCGGCTACGATCTGTCCCCTAGAGATTACAAGAACGCGATCGGGTTCTAAGAGCTCTACGATGGGAAGTATGTGAGTGGATACTAAGAGAGTCTTTTCCCTTCTCTTGTATTCCTTTAATACCTCTATGAAGGAGGCGATCGCGGGCGGATCTAAGAACGCGGTAACCTCATCGACGATGGCGACCTCAAAGGGGTGTCCGAAAGCTATAGCGATGGATAGAATGCGACGGAGACCGGAGGAGAGTTCGTTAGCTAGCTTATGCCGCGCGTTTGGATCAAAACCTAAAAGGTTCGCGATTTCCATAGCCTTATCGTACATCTTTACGCCCCGGAGGTCCTCAGCTAGGTATAAATGTTCCTCCGCGGTGAGGTGATCATACAAGCTTGGTTCCCCAGGAACGTAAGCGATCTTACCCCTCACCGACGCGTCCTCTATGGGATTTCCGCCCAATACTTTAACCTCACCGCCATCCGGCTTCAATACTCCGGCTAATATGCGCATGAGCGTACTCTTCCCGCTTCCGTTCGGCCCTAGTAGTACCGCTAGCTCGCTCTTTATCCTTAGCTTATCGATAGATAGCACGAAATTGGGATACGTCTTTACGAGTGAGTAGACTTCTATCATTATAGATGCAAAAACGAGCTCGTTCATCTATTATATCGAGGACGTCTAGAGCTTCACAAACCGCTTGTTTACCTAATATATCCGCAACAGAGGGCGTCGTTCTGCCGTTATCACCGGAGACTAACTCCTTAATGTATAACCCAGCGTCAGCGAGCACGCGCATACGGAAGCGATTCTTATCGATAGGTTCTACCTCAACGTCGTGTACTTTACGGAGACGAACTTTATCTACGCGCCTATGAAGCACGCGCGTGGGCGTCCTTTGCTTAATTACTTTCCCCTTAAGGCCCTCCACGACCTTCTTTAGTTCTTCCTCCGCATACCCTTTCGGAACGTATACGATAGCCTCATAGAGCTTCTTATGTTTAGACTCCTTAAGCTTCCTAACGTCCGCCTTCGTAGCGTATCCCTCAAGGGTAACTTCGATCTTTCCCTCGTTCCTTTCGTTGATCGACTTTTCTAACTTTTTAAGATCGACGAAGCGCCTTCTAGGCTTGATGATCTCGAGCACGAAAGGCCTACCGCGCCCGAGCATACGAACGTCCACATCCTCACGGCCCGCAGCGTGTAAACGGTAATCTTCGGCCTCGAAGAATTCCTTAGCTACTTCACCCATAAGTTCCTCTACGGATTCTACCTCGCCCTCTTTCGCCCGAGTTTGTCTCGCTTGATATAAGCCTCTAGCGTATTTTCTATAGCGCCCCTTAATATACACGGGCATGATTTCTATCTCCTCTACGCCCTCCGGTCTTACGATCACGACGATATCGGGATTCTCTATCGTGGGTTCTTTATCGAGTATGTATGCGATCCTCTTCGCGAGCTCGCGGTTAAACTCGTGCTTAATGCTCTCCCCCCGAGGAGTAGGTATCTTAACGCGCAACTCCTCCTCACGCTTTATATAATCTTCTAGCCCGCGCGATCCGACTGTGAAGCTCTTGAACTCGATCCCGCTCTTCACGAGCTCGTTCGCTACTTTGTCTGCTAACCTATCTAAATACTTCTCGGATAGGAGGCCGTTACATAGATAGCACCTCTCCGCGCGTATCCTCTTCCTTAACCTAGCGGCTAAGAACTCCCTAGCCGGCTCGTAGCTCTTCGCGAGGTTCTCTATAGTATCTAAGTCCCCTTCAAAGAGCGCGTTTATGAATAAGAAACCCTTAATTATCCTTCCACGCTCCGCGTTGCTCATTCCGTATCCTACTCTAGCGAACCGACGTCCGAAGCACGCGTCGCATAGAGGAATCTTTGAGAGTTCCTTCGCCTTCTTCTTGATCTCCTCCCGCATCTTTTCTTGCTTCCTCTATCGTATTAACGACGTCGTCGAAGAGAGCGTTGAGGTCGATTCCCAAATCGTATTCCTTATTAAACCGCTCTACTACATGCTTTAGATCCTCGTATAACTTCACCTTCCGCCCCTGAGTCCCTACAGGTATCGCCTGTGGCCGGTCTATGATCCTTATATCACCGGTCGAGCGCGAGTATAATATGTTATAAGGAGATAGGTCCCCGTGTACGTAGCCCTTCACCGCGGCTTCTATCACGTTATTTAGAATCCTCGTGAAAGTCCCCTCGGGATCCTCCAGATTTACCTTAAATAGTCTCACTCCGTCGAACCGCTCCATCACAACCATGTTTCTAGAGAACGCTATGGGCCTAGGAACCTCCACGTCCGGCCACAAGTCTTCGAGGGTCTCGTACTCGCGCTTCGCCATCTCTCCCGAGATGAATACCCGAAAGCGCTCGTCCACGTCACGGTAACGTTTTACCTTGCGGAACTTCCTAGGCGAGATCCTATATATCTTCACACATACGAGGCCTCCATCGGGCGTGATTCCGCGGTATACGTATGCTTCTTTGCCCTCTCCTACAGGCCCGCGTAAGTCGTCTATAATTCCGCGTTTGTATAAGTTCTGAAACCCGAGTAACTCATAGCCCTTATACGTTAGCCGCATCCTTACGTCGCCCCCTCTAGTGTATTTGGTAAATATGAGCTTCTTGTTACGAAGCCTTAGTGTGATCTCGTCGAGCTCCTCGCGGAACTCCCTGGGTAACCTCTTATATAACCGACTAAGCGTCGGGGTCCTACCGTCCCTCATGGCCGATTCGATCGTATACAATACGCGGAAATCTTTCTTAGAGAGCTCCTCCATCAACTCCTTAAGCGTCTTCATGGCGAGAGTTATCTTAGATAAATAAATTCGGGACCTACATGAGCGTATCGATAGAAATTAGGAAAGAGGACATCGGCAGAATATTGCGCATCACCGTTAACGGAAGAAGCTTAGATACTCCACACTTCTTCCCCGTAGTAAGGCTCGGCACTAGGGTATCGCTCAAATTCGATGGCGGCATATGGTCCTCAGGAGTTATTACTTCGGCTTATCTGTTATGGAAGAGGGGCTTCTCGGGGGACGTACATGAGGGATTAGGGTTCGAAGGTGTCGTGATGACGGATTCTGGGGCTTATCAAACGCTCGCTTATAAGACCCCTATAAAAGCGTCTCCGGAGGAGATCGTAGAATACGAGAAGAGGATAAACTCTGACATAGCCGTGATTCTTGATGAGCCGATATTTCCCGATGATACGTATAACGAGGCTCGGAGGAAAGCGAAAGAGACAGTGAAGAGGGCTAAGGAGGCGAACGTGGACGATAAGCGTGTTCGGGTGATGCCCTTACACGGTATCGAACGTCCCGATATACTGAAGCGGATGATCGAGAACTCGGACTTCGAACGCTATAAGATGGCCGCTTTAGGAGGCGTGGTTCCTTATATGGAGAGGTACGAATACGCGCCGGTAGTGGAGGCGACGGTGATAGCGAGGGATTCGTTACCCAGCGACGTACCGTTACACGTATTCGGAGCCGGCCATCCAACACTCATACCGTTCCTGATAGCGGCCGGTGCGGATACGTTCGATTCCGCCTCTTATGCTCTATACGCGAAAGACGGTCGTTATCTCACGCCTCGGGGAACTTATTACCTCGACGATCTCACGGAGCTTCCGTGTATGTGCCCCTTCTGTATCGGTCGTGACCCTCAAGAGCTTAAGCGCGACCGTAAGTTACTAGAACTACATAATTATTATGTACTACTCCAAGAGACCGTCCGCGTTCGTGAGGCTATTAGACTAGGGCGCCTACGGGAATATCTGGAGCATAAAGCTAGGACGCACCCGGCCGCTATGGAAGCGTTTAAGACGCTTATACGCTATAAGGACCTCATAAAGCCTAGGGCCGCCCGCTTTAGGCAGCGCGGGATGTTCATCTTCGATAAACTCTCACTATTGAGACCGGACGCTCCGGAGCGTCCCGAACTGCCGAAGGCGGATAAAGTAATACTCGTGATATCCCGCGATCCTCCCCTTAGGAGACTTAAGGATTTCGAAGGAAATACCGTGATATACGTAACTCCTCGGGGACTCGTTCCCGCAGAGCTCTCGGAGACTTATCCGTTCTCACAGACGGAATTACCGGAGAGCTTACGCGAAGAACTAATAGAGGAGCGGATCAAAAAGGCTAAGGAGATACGGAAGGAGTTCGAGATCGTGGAACGATAGAGAGGATAAGGAGAATTATGGAGTAGGCGGATAGGGACATAAGGATAGCGAAGAGAGCGCCCTCGTTTTTGATCTTGTCCTTTAATATGTCGTATACGATCTTAGACCCGTCTAGACCTATTATGGGAAGGGCGTTGATAACACCTAAAGAGAAGTTTATCACAAAGCTCCGATACATGATCGCGAGCGTTATCGCTACGATTACGCCTAATATACCTCCGAAGTACCGATTAGTGAGGGCTAAAGAAGAGGAGCCCTTAACGTATAGAAACGCGCTCCCGTCCGCTAATTTAAGCTCCACTACGTCACCGTCCGGGATCTTAGACCGAACTTCTAAGAATTCGTTTACGTTACTTACGCTCACACCGTTAACGGCTATTATAACCTTCCCTACTAGACCCTCAGGGCCGCTCGTCACAAGCACCCCAGAAGAATAAGGAGATAATAGATACACGAGAGCGTTTAGTAGTATTACGAACATGATCGCGGCCACGAAGTTCGCTAATACACCCGCTGAGGCTACGACGGAATCGACTTCTTCCTCGTCCTCAAAGGTTACGTAAGCGAGGACGAAAGGTCCTAAGGATATCACTCCAGTACCTTTCGGCCTTATACCCCTTCTTATTCCCGCAAACGCGTGTGAGGCTTCGTGTATGAATACCGCGTATGGGATAGATACGAGGATGCCTACGATGCCGTAGAGGGTCTTTATGGTAACTCCGGGAATCACGAGCATCATCTGGGCGTGCTTACTCGATACCGCTTTATATGCGGTAAACGATACTAACGCTAACGAGAATAAGACCGTAGTGACGGCTACGACGCGGTTTCCTTTAGAGCCTATAATCGAGGGAAGGAGAACCTTACTTCTCTTTTTAAAGAGCTCCTCGTATATCTTAGCGTCCCTTTCGCCCCGCATAGCTATAACGAACCACCTCGTCCTCCGTCCGCGCTTCGAGAGGAAAACGTAGAGAAGTAGAGATACTAAAGCCGATACCTCCAGTAATAAAACAATCTCCCACATCGACTAGGACGTGCAAACGACCTGATTAGCTTGTCGGCTATTTCTCTAGCCGCGTCCTCGAGCTTCTTTTCCTCGTTGTTCACCACGATGAGAAGGGGTCCGAACATCACGGATGCCGTCACCGCGCCCATGAGCGTGATGTTCTGATGTAGTTCGATCTGTTCGACGCTTTCTTTAGCGTATTCTTCACGTGGACGCCTGCCCTCGATCGTATCTTTTTGACGTCTTCTGAAGATCTCTTTAGGCTCCGCGGTGATCACGACGATCGCTCTCAATTCCTTACCCCGCTCTTCTAACACCCGGCTGGGTAATCCGGACATGTACCCTTCGGAAGTACGTATGAAGATGTGAGTATCCACGAACGTGATGCCGTCGAAGTTCTCCGCTATCTCCTTAATCCTCTTAGCGGCCTCTAATTGAGCTCTGCGTTGAATCTCTACGGGTAACTTTCTCATCTTTTCCCTATCCACGGAGAAGCGCTCCTTAAGTATTTCCATCATTATGTCCCCGAAGTTCACGACGTCGCTTTTTATGCCGTTCTCTTTCAGGATCTCCTGTACTCTTCTAAGAACCGAAGTTTTTCCTACTCCAGGTACCCCTACCGCCGCTACGAGCATCTAAATATAAACTAGCTCGTGAAAAACTATTTTTCTCATGATGTGATACCAAGTATCCTCGCTAACCTCGGATGTAGATCGGCGACGCGTTCCCTCGTCATGATGTCTAGGAGCTGTATAGTGATTGAGGTCGCTAATAGTAGACCGCTTCCCGTGCTAAACGCTCCTAAGAAGTCGGCTATAGCCGAAAGGGCTCCGATTATGATTCCTCCTATAAGCGCGGCCTGAGGGATGTAACGCTTTAGATAACGCTCCATCTGCTTAGGCGTGGCGCGTATTCCCGGTATCACGAGCTCGGCTTTGAGAAGTTGTTCGGCTACGGCACGCGGGGACATACCTCCGATCTCTATCCGCGTTATCGAGAACACGGCTCCTAATACGGATAATATGATGAAGTATATGATCGCCCTGAGCGGATCGTCCATCACCGCAGTGACTCCGCGAGGGGGCGTTATGTAATAAGCTAGTCCGCCGGTGGGAACTAAATTCCCGTGAGCGTCGTACGTGAACGTCCCTAATATATTAAGCGCGGGGTTCTCATTGTTGGGGTTCCGCTTCCTCCGTATATACGATAGGAAGAACACCGCCTGAGACACGAACGCTCCTATTAGTATAACGGGGATGTTCTCGGTGTACATGAGCTTGATCGGATACTTAGCCGGGATCTTATAACGCTGGTGCCTTACGGGTATCTCTACCTTAATGAGGTTCGCATATAAGACGAGGGCTATGATAAAGAACGTGGATATGAGACCGATCCCGTCGGGATATCCGGGCCTTAACATCGCGTCCGATACGGTAGGACTCCCGAATGCGGCTTGTATAAGAGCTAATAAGGCTCCCTGATACATGCCGTCGGCTTCTTTTATGGGGGATAATGAAGACCGCAGGACGGTACCCGCGACTCCGCCTAGAATAAATAGGGAGAGACCGCTTCCGATACCCCGGCCGCGTTGTATGGCCTCGTCCATAAGTATGATTACGATTCCGGCCGCGGTGAGCTGAACAACTACGAGTACCTTCTGAGAGAACGTGAGCGTTCCGTAGGCTCCCATTACGATGTATAGTATCGATTCGAAGATCGTGAAGAATATAGCTAGAGCCTTCTGAGCTACCGTATATAAGGCCCTCTGTTCCGGATCCCCTACGTCTATCTGTATCAAGCGCGCCCCCACGAGTATCTGCATCACTAGACCGGCCGTTACTATGGGTCCTATTCCTAACTCCGTTAAAGTTCCGCGGTTGGAGGCTAAAAGGACGCGAACGGCATAGAACGGATCGAACCCTTGACTCGTCTCGATACCATATAAGGGTATGTTCGACATCACGAAGTATATAATGAAGAAGACGAACGTCCGAATGACCCTCTCTTTGAAGCTCAGCTTCCTCTCCGGGCGTTTTACTTGTGGTATTAGTCCCGCTATCGGCTTGAAGACGTACAAGAACCTCGACACGAGTTTTGTACGATTCTTACGTTTAAATCTCTCAGCGATTGCGTATCAGAAGACTTTCATAAGAAACGTCCTTTCCTATTTAATGGGCTTCGAAAAGATCGTAGAGAAGTACAGAGTAAAAGCGGTATACAAGTACATGAAGGGAGATAAGATCATATTAGGCGTGCTTAGTGAGTCCGAGGATGTAGATCTACAGGGCTTAGCTAACTCGTTCGGAGCCGATGAGGCGATATTAATAAAGCTCGACGACCCCTCGACTCGGTACATCGTACTTAACGGAATACTCCTCGTAAGCGCGGACGACGAATATAGGAAGAACGTGGAGACGAAAATACTAGAAAAGGTAGCCGAGAAGAAACTAGAAAACATCGAGAACGTGATAGACGAGCTTCTCTGATGAACGTCACGATGAGCGGAGCGGCCATAGAGATGACCCGAACGAGGAGAAGGCGCAGATATACGTCCATCTCGGGAGTTCTTTGAACGGCCCGTATGAAGGCTAGCGAGAAGGGTAGTATATGAAGGAACCCGGACGCGTGTGAGGCTTTTATATCGTCTTTTATGCGGCTCGCGATGTAGCGTTCCGCCTCCCTTATTGATACGTACATGAGACCGAACGTAGCTAGAAGCGTGTATATAGCTAGAGCCACGCCCAACTTCCCGTGAAGTAATAGGACCTCGTTTACGAACACGTACATCGGAGGAATCGTAAAGAACGCATAAGCAATAGCTTCGATCCTCCCCATAAACGCTCGCGTTTTCCCCTAAATTTAACGAGAACGGTATATTACATGATACCTAAGGACCATCCTAGATATCGGAGTCTAATAATTAGGGAGAGGATCATAGAGGGGTTCCGTAGAGGGATCGTATCCGAAGCGGGGCTGATCGCGCACGGTCGTGGGGAATGCTTCGATTATCTCTTAGGGGAGAAAACTCACCCGTTTGCTGAGGAGGCTATGAGGGCCGCGGTAGCTATGATGAAGCTAGCCTTGAGACCCGTGATATCCGTAAACGGTAACGCGGCTGCTCTCGTTCCTAAGGAGCTCGTTGAGCTCTCTAAGATCCTAAACGCGCCTCTTGAGGTAAACATATTTTATCGCACTGAGGAACGCGTCCAAAGGATTGCCGAACGGCTAAGGGAACACGGGGCCGATGAGATATTAGGGACGGATCCGGCTTTTAGGGTGGAACTAGAGAACATTTCTCACGCGAGGCGTTACGTGGATAGACGCGGAATATACATGGCGGATGTTGTGTTAATACCTCTTGAGGACGGGGACCGTACGGAGAAGCTCGTAGAGATGGGCAAGAAGACCATCGCCATCGACCTTAATCCTCTCTCTAGGACGGCTCAGAAAGCTCATATAACGATCGTCGATAACATCGTCCGCGCGATGCCGAGGATGATAGAGATAGCTAAGGAGATGGACGAGGAAGAGGCTAAGAGGGTTCTAGAGAACTACGATAACAAGAGGGTCCTCGCGGAGGCTATAAGGACGATAAATAAGCGTTTAGAGGAGTTGTCGAGACGAATTTTTTAGTGCGGGGGCCGGGATTTGAACCCGGGCACCCTTTTCGGGACGGGGTCCTAAGCCCCGCGCCTTTGACCAGGCTCGGCCACCCCCGCGCGTCCCTGTTATACGTGTGACGCATTCTTATAAAAATCTTAATCGTTTTCTACGCCTCTTGAGTATCTTCCTATAAGCCCGAACCATCGGACACGCTTTCACGCAAGAGTTACAGCGATCGCATTCGTCCCGATTCACGTACACGCGGTCGCTTACTTCGATCGCATTCTTCTCACACACGCGCTCACATGCTCCGCAGGATACGCAAGCGTTAAGCATGATCGCCCGATCGAGACACGATCCCGCGTCTTCACACCGTGGCGGTAAGAGGCCATATTTCGTGATTATCTTATCTCCTTCCCTCCGAACGTGAGGATCTACGGGACCCCTCCCGCTCTTAAAATACCGACGCCGCTTATCGGGCCGAAGCCCTTGAGCGTATTCATCTACTAGTTCTCTCAAGCGGCGATAATAGGAGGGGTAGTTACGTTCGAGAAAGAGTAAGTCATACTCTTTAGAAGCCGGGCAAAGCCGGCACCCTAGACGCCTCATCCCTTTATAATAAAGAGGATTGAGCTCTATTCCTTCATACCGCGCGTATAAGAACACGTCCAGGGACGTCCGATCGATTATTGGGTTAACTTGTCTCACGCCTAAGGATCTGTTCCTTCCGAATACCGGTTCGCGCCTACGCGAAGAGCTCTCGGCCGCCCTGAGGCCCACGATGAGGGTGTCGTTCTTCCCTATGAGACCGCGTACGGGGGAGATCTTAAGGAGTTGCGTGCACCGACGGAAGTCCATCCCGGGCATCCCCAATTGCCTTAAGGCACTCCGGAACGATAGCTCGTCCTTCGTACTCACTATGATCCCATCGTATCTCTCCACGACCTTTAACGCGTGCTCCCTAGCCTCCGGAAGGTCTAGTCTCGTATCGATGTATATCGGTTTCGCGCCCACCTCTTGAGATAAATAAAGCGTTACCTCCGAATCCTTACCTCCAGAATATAAGACGTAAGGACGACCTGATACGCCTTTAACTATACGCTCCCTAGCGGTCTTTCCCTTCCTCTCGAGGCTCTCCGTGTTTACCTCTACGATATATTCCCATGACCTCTCGGGCGGTATTGGGCCCATAGGCTCTACTACACCTCTAGTCATCACGGCCACACGATCACCGCGCCGCTTGCCGACCGCTATCGGCTCGAGGTCCTCGTTTAGTACGATCACCCATGAGAGGCTCGGGAAGGCCTCCTTAACTCCACCGGCCATCACGTTGTATCCCCTACGTATGTATCCCTCAGCCGATCTCTTTACGATCACGTATCCCTTCGGTCTCTCCCGCTTCCTCGTGATCACCCGAGCGCCCCGTGGGGTGAGGGAGATCCTTAATGGATTATAATGTATCACCCCGAACTTTCTCCCCCCATAATACACGGCATCTCCGGACGTTCCTAGTGGATCTATGATCACGGTCCCACCGATCTTTACCCCGTAGTCGCGCGTGAGTATTTCGTTAATTAAGTCTAAAGCGAACCCTAAAGCGGGCGAAGGATCACGAGCGCGAATTTCTATGCACCCGTCCCTCTTCTCAAGTCTCCGAGCGTCATCGCACCGGTATAACATTTGAGTTCGACGCTCCTCGTTGAAAGACGTGAGGGTACATAAGATGGATCTTCCGCATAGGGTCGTAGTGGGCGGTAGAGTGATAGAGAGGGTACACGAATACATAGAGAAGCCTCCCGGATTAGCCCTCATAGTTACGGGGAGAACTACGTATGAGATAGCGGGAAAAATCGTGAAGGACTCTCTTGAGGATCACGGCCGGTCCGTGGAAGTCACGCATATCTCTAAGCCTCTCATATCGGAAGCGGAGAAAGTAGCGGAGAGAGCTAGGGATTTCGACGTGATTATAGGGGTAGGAGGAGGAAAGAATATAGACGTCGCTAAATACGCTTCGTTTAAAGCCTCTAAGGACTTCATTAGCGTACCGACGAACGCCTCTCATGACGGTATCGCGAGTCATATCGCGAGCTTATACGACGGGAACGTACGTCGCTCTATCAGCACGAAGCCGCCGGTCCTCGTAGTAGCGGACGTAACCGTGATTTCTAACGCGCCATACAGATTCACCCGCGCGGGCGTGGGGGACGCTATCTCGAACATCACGGCCGTGAGGGACCGGCTCTTGGCTCATAAGCTTCGCGGTGAGTATTATAGCGAATACGCGGCTGAGCTCTCCAGGCTCTCCGCAGAACTCGTACTAAGATACGCCCCTATAATTAAGGAGGGACTATTAGAGGGTATTCGTGTGCTCATAAAGTCGCTTATTAGTAGCGGGGTGGCGATGGCGATAGCGGGATCCTCTAGGCCCGCTTCCGGATCCGAACATCTGTTCGCTCACGCTCTGGAGCGTATACGTCCCGGAGTAGCCCTTCACGGAGAGATGGTGGGTGTTGGTACGATCATGATGGCATACTTACACGGCATAGATCGGAAGGGGATCAGAGAGGCGCTTATACACGTAGGCGCTCCCGTAGATTATGAAGGTCTCGGAGTAGAACCTATAGATATAATAAAGGCGCTAACGACAGCCCATAAGATAAGAAAGAGGTTCACGATACTCGGGGAAAACGGTATCACTCGGGAAGCTGCCGTGAGGCTCGCGGAAAGAACGTTAGTGATACCGAGGGGATCGGTAGATGTACGTCATCAGGAGAGCTAAGAAGTCGGACGCGCCCGAGATACTCGTGCTTAATCATAGGAACCTCCCCGAGAAGTACACCCTTAGTTTCATAGAGTACCTCTTAGAGAAGCCGGGCGCCTCTTACGTAGTAGAGCGCGACCGTACGCTCGTGGGCTATCTTATAGCTATCGTAGACGATTCGGCTCGGATACCCATAGGTAAGATAGAAGGGCCTCTAGGGCATATAGTAAGCATAGCCGTGGATCCGGAGCATAGACGTAAAGGACTAGCGAGACGGCTCATGATAAAGGCCTTAGAGGACCTTAGGGGACGTGTGGATCTCGTAATGCTCGAGGTACGCGTTTCGAACGAACCCGCTATAAGTCTCTACGCTAGCTTAGGGTTCTCGATAGAGCACATACGGCCCGGTTACTATCGCGACGGTGAAACGGGTCTTATCATGACTTATCGTTATGAGTGAGAGAGGTTTATTCGAATCCTAATAGAGCTCACCCATGGGTAAGATCAGGACGGAGAACATAAAGCGTCTCTCTAGGATGGTGGTAGCGTACTATTACGACTATCTAACCGAAGATTTCGAGCACAATAAGAAGGTGGTGAACGAGGTACTCTACCTTAAATACGGTGGTCGCGTATCGAAGCGCCTACGTAATCGCGTAGCCGGGTACGTAACGAGGCTCGTGAAGAGGATTAAGAGGAAGCCCGACTTACTTAAAGAAATACAGGCTCAGGTCATGGGAGGAAAAGCTATACCCGTTGAGGAGGGCGAATGAATTTTTATGAACGAGAAGATCGCGTTCCTCTCTATCCTATTTCTTCCCGAGCCTATAGCCGTAACCACTCACGTACACGCGGATATGGACGGGGCGGCATCGGTATACGCGCTCGTACGGCTCCTAAGGAAGCTAAATAGGGACGCGTTCCCGCTAATATTTTCGGCTTCTTCTAGCGCTAAGTGGCTCGAGTCCGAAGATAGAGACTACTCTTCGGCCGTCGTTCTAGACACTCATAAGCCCTCGAGATGCCCGATAAAGGACGTACCTAAAGTGATCATAGATCACCATAAAGAAGAGGACTCTCGGGAGCGCGCGGTAAAGCGGATAGATCCGTCTAAAGCCTCCACTTCGGAGATGGTCGCGTTGATGTTCGAGGAGTTCGGTATAAAGCCGGATAGGGACGTCGCAGAGAAACTCCTCTTGGGAATCATATATGATACTAACCTATTCCTTCACGCCTCGCCTCGGTCGTTCAAGGCCGCGGCTTATCTGAGGAGTTTTACCGGTGAGATATCGGAGTTCTACGAATATCGCCCCGATCTATCCGCTAGGATCGCCTCATTAAAAGCGGCTCAGAGGATGGAGATCTCTAGAGTAGGAGATAAGATCGTAGCGGTCTCACGCGTGTCCGCGCACGAGTCTAAAGCGGCCTCCGATATATTGCGCTTAGGCGCTGACGTATCGATAGTATACTCTGATAAGCGCGTAGTGATAAGGAGTCGCGAGCCCATCTTAGATAAAATAAAGAGCGCGTTTCCTGAGGCCGGGGGTCACGATAAGGCGTTCGTGATTCCGACGGACCGTCCTAAAGAGGTAGCCGAGTCCGTAAGGGACATCGTCCTAAATATCTGGAAGGGCTCGGATGAAACTAAAAAGAGATAGTCTCGTAAAATTTCATTATGATCGAGAAAGCGGGCTTAAAAGGTATAATAGATCGCTTGGTAGCTGGTCTTGCTAAATTACTTAACACATTTAGCGACGTCTACGTCCTATTACGGTTCGTATTGATTGTAGCCGTGGTGTTTCTAGCCGGTCGGGTTATAAGCGCTAGACGCACGCCCGCTCCCGTTAAGGTCGAGACCACACGCGACCCCATAGAGGAGATCCTATTAAGGATTGTAGGGTCCGAAATAGCTCCGGACGTGG
>JAMOTR010000020.1 GCA_027068385.1 Candidatus Heimdallarchaeota archaeon | reverse complement strand
CTCAGGACCTTAGGATGCCCGCGATGCCGATAGAATACCTCTTTAAGGGCGCGAGGATCATCGTAGAACGGGTACAAAAAATCATCCTTTGATGTGTTTTTCTATCCTCTGTATTAGCTCATAGAGGCGCTCGTATTCGTTGATCACGGGCACGTTAAAGTACCCCGGAAGAGCGGTGCCGACCTCCTCTATGAGCGATAGAACGGCCTCCTTAGCGGTGAGCTCCTTGATCTCTATGAGCTTATCCATGAATATGTACGACATCTCTATCCGGTTCTCTAGCGAGTCGTCCTTAGCGTATAGAACGTATACGTAATCAGGAGTCTCTAGGATCAAGCTCTTCCTCTCCCGAGCCTTAATCATGTGCTTCCTAAACTCCTCGAAGGCCTTGTCCGGGTTCTCGCTCACCTTAATTAGCGTGCTCTTAGCCATGTTATCGCGAACAAGGAAAGAGTAAAAAGGTTCACTCGAACCGTATCATCGGTCTACCCTCAGAGGCCTTCCTTGCGAACTCGTGATCGCTCTCCTCGGCCCTCACGACCTCGAACTCGATGCCGAAGCGCTCCTTATAGTAATCTAGGGCGTCCTTTAGCGTCTCGTAGTCCTTTCCTACGGCGAATATCGTCCCCTTATTCACGCTCCTCTTCTTCTTCCTAAGCAGACGCAGAAGCTTGCTTATCTGTTCCGCGAACCTCTCCACGAATTCCTCCCTCCTTAAGCTCTCCTCGTCTATCTCCCTAGGCTCCGGCCGCCTCTCCGTCGATACGTACGTGTCGTGACCGAGCTCGTGCCGTATTTCCTCGGCTATGTGCGGGGCGAATGGCGAAATCATCTTAGTAACGCTCTCGATCACCCGCGAGACGACGTCCTTATGTACGTCGCCCTTAGTCCTCTTGAGATAACGCTTTAGCGCGTTCACGTTTTCATAGAAGGCCTTCGAGAACGCTAGCCGATACTCGTATCTTTCCATATGCCTCGTCGCCTCCTCGATGTTCTTAGATACGACCGATACGAGCCGCTTATCGATAATCCTTAGATCTCCCTCGCGCCCCTTACCGTATAACGATTTAGCCGTCTCGTAGAACGATAAGAGCCTCCTAGCGATCGATTCTACGCGCTCGGGCCTAAAGTCCACGTCGTCTAGCCCTTGTCCCCCGGTCGTTAGAGCTATACGCACAGCGTCTACGGGCATCTCTTCCACGACCTGCTTGAGGGTGATGAAGTTCCCTTTACTCTTCGACATCTTCTTACCCTTTATGAGCACCCGGCCGTTCGCGGATACCGCCCTTATCGTCCTCTCCTCACCGAAGAACGCGATGTGATGGTATATCGCGAATACTATGTGGTGCATGAGTAGATCCTTACCCGTGACGCGGACGTCCACCGGGTACCGATACAAGAACTCCTCGCGCATCCTCTCGATATCCTCTTTCGGTATCCCAGTAGCCTCGCTCACATCCTCCGCGGAGCCTTTGCCTAAGAATACGTAGTCGAAGAGCTCCGGCTTCAACTGGGACGGGTCGTACTTCTTCACGTAATGGTATATCGTATACAACGCCATGTATATCGTAGAATCGCTTAGCGGCTCGATGATCCGATTCGGATCCCGCGGGAGCCTGGAGCCCAAACCGCTCTGCCTCGCGAAGGGCCGCTTCTCCATCCTCTCAGCCGCGTCGCGTATAGCCTTCTTAGCCTCCTCCGGGAACGTCTTAAGGCGCTCGTCGATGTACTTTAAGGTCCTCTCCTTCCGCTCCTTATCACCGTAATCTAAGAACCGCTGATCGTTCACGATCTTTACGATTCCCCTCGCCCCACAGCGACATATCACGATGTCCGGCAGGTCCCGGATCTTCAACACGTCCTTCCCGAGCATCTCCACGGTCCTCTCGCGCGCTATCCTCACGGGTACCCCCTTAAGGGGATCGACGATCATCACCCCCTTGTTGAACTCCTCCTTATACAGGAGCTCCGTGGCCTTCTTAAGCCGCTCGTGCACGTCCTTAGGCCCTTTAGTCCTCTCTATCGCGTCCTTCGCGGGAACCTCACCGAACCCTTCTACCTTTATTATTACTATAGGTTCTATTCCGAGCTTCTGAGCGTAATAATAATCGAACGGAGCATGCGCGGGCACGCTCATCACCACGCCAGTTCCTACCCGCGGG
>JAMOTR010000019.1 GCA_027068385.1 Candidatus Heimdallarchaeota archaeon | reverse complement strand
CGTGGCTATGGGCATGATGAAGACGCTTAGTATGAACGGGTCGACGTGAAGGAGCTCCGAGAGGGTAGCGACGTAATGCACGAACAGCTTCGCCCCCACAACGATACCCAAGAGGCCTAAGAGCGTATGTAACAGAGCGTTAGGGACGTTTTCGGGACCTAGGAGATTAGGGAGTCCCTCCTCTCCTACCTTCTCGCCCGAGATCACGAGCTTCGCGTAGATCAGATATAATATTAATAGGATAACCGCCCCGACGTGCCTAGGTATATTCGCTAATATCACGAGCCGAACTACGACGTAAGCTAGCGTGAAGAATATGACGTCGTATTCGAAGGCCTTTACGTCTATGTCGAGCTTTATGCTCTCGCGCTTTCCTATCGCGTAGCCTATGAGCACACTAACACCTCCTACGAACATAGCTAGGGTGGAGAGCATGAACGTCGACCCTAAAGCCGCGCCTAGGCCGATATCCCTACCGGCATGACCTCCCCAAAATACCGCTATAATCGGAACAATAGTCTCAGGAAGAGCCGTTCCTATAGCGGCTAAGAAACGTCCTACGGAATGTTTAGCGAGACCGAAGTAGTAACCTATCCGCTCTACTCCTCTCGTAAAAGCCTCGCACGATAACACGATTAAGACTAAGACGACAATCATCTTTAGGATAAGAAAGAACATAGGGGTCTGCTGATTGGAGGAAAATAAGTGTGTTCGGAAGATGTTCGTGATATATCTAAGAATATTCTATCGATTCCCTTTTCGTTATCGATTCTATGAGTGCTCGTGGAGGCGGACCGAAGGAAGAGCTTGAAGATATTATAGGGGAAATCAGAAGGTCCCTGAGTGGACGGATCTTTTCGCGATAACGTCTAATCCTCCCGATCTCCGATGAAGCATGAAGGAGTTATTACTCGGTAACGAGGCGATGGCTCGCGGAGCTGTGGAGGCGGGAGTACAAGTATATTCCGCTTATCCCGGTACCCCATCGAGCGAACTCACCGACGCTATGAGCGAGCGGGCGAAGAGGTTAGGCTTCTACATGGAGTACTCCACTAACGAGAAAGTAGCGATGGAGGTGGCGGCCGGCGCTGCGATAGCCGGGGTACGTAGCATGACCGCGATGAAGCACGTGGGCCTCAACGTGGCCGCCGATCCGTTTATGTCCACCGTATATGTCGGAGTACGCGCGGGTATGGTGATCGTAACCGCGGACGACCCGAACTGTCGGAGTTCCCAGAACGAGCAGGACAATAGGCGGTACGCGAGGCTAGCGAACGTCCCGATGATCGAGCCGAGCGACCCTAACGAGGCTCATAAGCTAGTGAAGCGGGCCTTCGAGGTGAGCGAGAAGTTTAACATACCCGTGCTCATACGCACCACGACGCGCCTCAATCACATGCGCGCTCCTGTAGAAGTAGGTGAGATCCCCGACCCGTATCCGAAGGTAACAGTCGAGTTCAAGAAGGACCCGTTTAACCTAGTTCCTATCCCCGCTGTAGCGAGAAAACTACACAAGAGGCTTCTAGAGAAGATAGTAAAGATACGCGAGTTCTTCGAGAGAGTAGAACGGAACCGTATAGAGGGGTCCGGAAGCCTAGGAATAATAGCCTCCGGTACCGGGTACAACTACGCCTCGGACGTCGTGAAGGATATGGAGATCGATGCCGAGATACTTAAGCTCACGACCACCCGGCCGCTTCCTAAGAGGCTTATCGAGGATTTCCTCTCGAGGCACGATGAGGTATTGATCGTGGAAGAGGTGGATCCGTTCCTTGAGACGAACGTGCGCGCTATAGCTCATAAGGCTGGGTTAAGCGTGAAGATATACGGTAAGGGGATGCTTCCCGAGGAGGATTCGGTGCTACCGTCGAACGGTGAGCTAAGGCCGGAGATAGTAGCGAAGGCTCTAGAGAGGATCACGGGTAAGAAGAGTCCGTACGAGGAACGCGAGCCGATAGATCCCGTGCCGAGGCCTCCGATAATGTGTCCCGGATGTCCTCATAGAGCTACTTATTATGCCGCGAGGCGCGTCTTCGGAACGAAGGCCATAGCCTCGAGCGACATCGGGTGTTATACGCTAGGAATCATGCCCCCGTACTATTACGCGGACACGCTCCTCGATATGGGGTCCTCAGTAGGTATGGCCGGAGGTCTTCGGAGGGCTACTAACGGATACGTTATAGCGTTCATCGGAGACTCCACGTTCTTCCACGCGGGAATGCCTGGATTAGCGAACCTCGTGTACAACAAGCACAAGGCGCTCGTCGTCGTTATGGATAACCGCACCACTGCTATGACCGGACATCAGCCTCATCCCGGAATAGGGATCACGGGAACGGGTGAGAAGAGCCGTCCGCTCATGCCCGAGGATATCGCTAAGGCTATGGGTATAGAGTTCATACGCGTCGTAAACCCGCATAACATAGAGGAAACCACGAGGGCGTTCAAGGAGGCTAAGGAGTACCTCGACTCCGTGGACTACGGTGTGGCGTTCATAGTCTCTAGAGCGCCTTGCGCCCTCTTAGAGGTGCGTGAGAAGCGTAGGAAAGGAGAACGTATAGTACCTTATAGGATCGATCCGGAGAAGTGTATCGATTGTGGCTTATGTTACAAGTACTTCAACTGCCCCGCTATCATCAAGGACGGTGAGAAGCCGCGTATACTTCCGGAGCTATGCGTGGGATGCGGAGATTGCGCTCGCATATGTCCGAAGAACGCGATAGAGCCGATGGAAACTTCGTGATTTTTAATTTCGAATTTATGTCCGTATGAACGGTATCTATACCCCTCTGAACGTTCAGAATTTTGCCCATTTTTGAGACGCGAGACCAACGTTAAGTAGAAAAACCCCCTTTCTCTTATGATCGTCGGGATCGTATTCCGGGTAATGCTCTTAGCGACGCTAGTTAGGGCCTCTATAGCGGAGAAGGAAGAGGAGAGGAAGATGCGGACCGCCCTAGCGGCCTCTCTCGCGGGCATCCACGGCGCCCTACTAAACCTCAGCACCCTACAGAGCATTCGGGCCGACATAGGCGATCTACTACTCGTCTTCGGGGAGTATAAGAACGTACGCCCCCTACGGTTCGCTGGTTATGGGGTGCTCGAATTCTACTTAGCCCTAGCCGGGGGCATCACGATAGGAGCAATAGCGTACTACGGAGTAGCTATGAGCTTCATCGTGATCCCTATAAAGATATACAAAAACCATCGCTCGTATCGACTAAATTTTCCTCCGTATCGGTCCCTTCTTTGAGTCCGCGACGATTATCCCCATTTCCCTCAGTTTCTCGCGTATCTTGTCGGACAAGTCATACAACTTACGCTTCCTTAGCTCCTCGCGTACCTCGAGTATGAGTTCTATGAGCTTCTCTTCCTCGCTACTCACGCGCTCTAGATCTATACCGTAAATCCTCGAGAACTCCTCTAGGAGTCTCATGAGCCTATAAGCGACGGAATGCTTCGGCTCCGGCCTAGAGAAGTACTTGTTGAACACGCTTATCGCCTCAAGTACACGCTTAAGGGCCTCAGCGGTGTTAAAGTCGTCCGATAAGGCCTCCCGGAACTCGTCGCGGAGCCTTTCTAGCTCCTCTATGTATCTCATGTCCTCCTCGTCGAGCCTCTTAGCGGTATACTTCTTATACACGCTCTTCGCCTTCGCGTAAGCCTCACGTATCCTCTCTACGAGCTTCTCCGCCTCGTCTAAGGCCTCGGGAGAGAACTCTATAGGAGAACGGTAATGATGCGACAGATAATATAGTCTTATCGCGTCCTTACTCCGCCTCTTTAGAGCCTCTAGGACGAGGAAGTAGTTACCCAAGCTCTTCGCCATCTTTTCCCCCTTAACCTGGACGAGACCGACGTGCATCCGTATCTTCACGAACCTCTTACCCGTATACGCCTCGCTCTGAGCGATCTCGTTCTCGTGATGAGGGAATATGAGATCCGCTCCTCCCCCGTGTATGTCCAGCGTTTCTCCGAGGTACTTCATGGACATAGCCGAGCACTCTATGTGCCGCCCGGGCCTTCCGGGCATCCGAGGCGAGTCCCGCTTGGGCTCTCCGGGCTTGTGTCTCTTCCGTAAGGCGAAGTCCGCGGGGTGCTTCTTATATGGGGAAGGCTCTATGCGCTTCCCCGCTATAATCGCGTCAAGGCTTTGCTTCGAGAGCTTCCCGTATTCCTTGAACTTCGGCACGTGATAATACACGCCATCTTCAGCGACGTACGCGTATCCCTTGTCGATGAGGCCCGAGATGATCTCGATCATCTCTTCTATGTGCTCCGACGCGTGTGGGAAAGCGTCCGGCTTAATAATCCCGAGTTTATCTAAGACCTCTACGAACTCGTTATAATAACGCTCAGCGATCTCCTTCCGGGAGACCCCCTCCTCTTGGGAGCGCCTTATGATCTTATCCTCGACGTCCGTGATGTTCACGATGAGCCTCACGTTATATCCTAGCTCCATAAGGAACCTGCGGAACGCGTCGAACGTCACGTACACACGCGCGTGACCCATATGTGTATGGTCGTACACCGTAGGACCGCAGACGTATATGCGTACCGTCTTATCCTCCAGGGGCTTCTTACGCCTCTCGAGGGTATCATATATGTACACCGCCATGGAAAAACGGGAAGGCTCTTTAAAGAAACGCCCCGCATAATGAAACCGTCGAAGCCGCGAGCGGATGCTTTAGAGAGAGCTCCTCCTACGTTCGCACGTTCCCGGAACACAAAGAATATAAGGGTCATGAACGTCGTTTTTCCTCGAAAATAGCTTAAACATGAGCGCGAGAAAACGGTATGTACGAGGATCTAAAGTTACCTCCGTTAGAATATAAAGTAGACGAGGTACCCAAGATACTTACGGACATTCCGGGCCCTAAAGCGAAGAAGTACATAGAAATAGCTAATAAGTACAACGCCCGCTCCACGCGCGAGATTCCCGTAGTCGCTAGAAGGGCTAAGAACGCTGTAGTAGAGGACGTGGACGGGAACCTCTTCATCGACATGGCCGCCGCGATAGCCGTGGCGAACGTGGGTCATAACAACCCCTACGTAGTCGAGCGCATCAAGCGGGCGCTAGATACGATGATAAACTTCGCGGCCCACGACTTCTATACCGTAGGCATCGCCCTCCTAGCTCAGAAGCTAAGCGAGCTCGCCCCGATAAACGCGGATTACGCCAAGGTATTCTTCGTGAACTCCGGTACCGAGAGCGTAGAGGCCGGAATAAAGATCGCCCGCCACAACCGCGGACCTTACTTCATAGCCTTCTACCGCGCCTTCCACGGACGCACGATGGGTTCCCTAAGCCTCACCTGTTCTAAGCCGGTACACAGGAAGACCTTCTATTCCACGATGCCCGGAGTACGGCACGCTCCTTATCCCGACCCCTATCGTAACCCCCGGCACGAGGAGAACCCCGAGGAGGTAGGAAAGCTAGCGATAGAGTTCATTGAGGATTACATATTAGGGCACGCTGTGGACCCTGAGGAGGTAGCGGCTATAGTATTCGAGCCCGTTCAGGGAGAGGGAGGATACATAGTTCCGCCCAAGAGCTTCTTCGAGGGATTAGAGAGGCTAAGGAAGGACTACGGAATACTCCTCTTCGACGACGAGGTACAGGCGGGAATGGGACGCACCGGAAAGCGGTTCGCGATCGAGCACTTCGGGCTTAGGCCGGACATCATGACCCTCGCTAAGGCCCTAGGTGGAGGCGCTCCTATAGGGGCTACGATAATCAGGCCGGACCTAGACTTCAAGGGCGACGGCTATCACTCCTCCACCTTCGGAGGAAACAACCTCGCTGTGCTCGCGGCCTTAGGAGTGATCGATTACATGAAGGAGCACAACCTCCCCGAGCGTGCCGCGAAGCTAGGAGAAAAGGTAATGAAGCGCCTAAAGGAGGCTCAGGAGGAGATCGAGCTCATCGGAGACGTGCGCGGGCTTGGACTCATGATCGGAGTGGACCTCGTGAAGGATCGTAAGACTAAGGCCTACGCGACCGAGGAGCGCGATAAGGTGATACTCAACGCCCTAAAGCGCGGAGTGATCTTCCTACCGTGCGGTAAGAGCGTCGTCCGCATAGCCCCGCCGCTCACGATAGAGGAAGAGCTCCTAATGAAGGGCGTAGAGATACTCATCGAGGAGATAAAGAAGGTAGATAAGGAGAGGAAGAAGTGATTTTTGAGCTCACGCTCTTTCTTATATCATTCATGAGCATCGACGAGTTCCTTAGAGATCTACTTGAGGGCGATTTATTGAGAGGCGAGGAGAAGCACGTGTCCTTTAGAATGCTCGTGCCGGAGATATCCTACGAATATGTCGAGGAATCGCGGAAAGAATACTTCCCTCCTTACGTGGCGCGTCGGGCGATAAGGAGGCTCACTAAGAGGGGAGACATAGTATTAGATCCGCTCGCTTTCTCCGGAACGGTAGCGATGGAGGCTTATTCTCACGGTCGTATCGCGTTAGTTCGTCCCTTAGAGCCTTCCCTAGAGATATTTATAAGGGCTAATCTCATAAACCAGCGCGAAGTGTTATGGACGGACGTATATAGAGGTATTATAAGCCTCAAGGCTTCGACTAAGAAGCACGTACCCGGATGTACCTTGGAGAACGTATATGATCCGAAGACGTTTGAGGAACTCAAGAGGCTATGGGGAGGCGTTTCCGAGCTCCCAGAGAAGATAAAATATGTGATCACGGCGGCGCTCTTACGCGTCTCTAGGAACACTAGCGTCAAGGATCCTCTTAAGGAGGTCGAGAGGGAGGCGAGAAGGATCTACGAGAGGGCCGCTTCGTTCGCATCATCAATACGCTACCGCGGGAGTATAGAGATAACGTATAAAAGAGGCGAGATAGGCTCTCTCGCGATAACGGCTTTGCCTAAGCGCGGGATCGTAAGAGGGCGTTACTTAGAGCTATGTCGGCTAGGGTATAGCGAAGAGGACATAGGGAGGATGGCGCACTCTGAGCCTCCGGAGGACGAAGAAGGATACGTAGAGTACGTGTTAAAGGCGCTTAAGGATTACGAGAGCGAGAGGGTCGCGTTATACGGGGGAGATCATATTAGTATTATAAGGAGTATGCGCGATCGTCTTGAAAGACTGGGGCGGAGACACTTAGGGACTCTAATAGACGAAAAATACGGAGCTCTCTTAGTGATCTCAAGACGACTCTTCGATGCTTCTTACGGCCTCATCTACCATCCTCTTAATACTCTCCGGTAGCGGTACTTCCCTGAGCCTAAGAAGCATCCTTGTGGCCTCCTTTGGATACGCTAGACCGATCTTCTTGATTATCATAAGCGTAGTAAGGACCGCGTAGATGACGTTTATGGGTTCGCTATCGTATGCTTCCTTAAGATAATCTAGCGCCTCGTCGAAGTTCTCCATGCCCTTCTCTATCTTCCCTTGGTTGATGTCGCACGCGCCTAGGATTAGATAATAGAAGGCCTTCTCGCTACCCGATCCGTACTTAAATATAGCCCCCTTAGCCTCCTCGAGCACGCTCTTGACCTCTTCGTACCTACCGATATAGAAGAAGGAAAGAGCCTTGTTTATGTAGATGCTCGTAAGGGTCTTCCGATCCTCCGGTCTATCACTTCTCTCGATAGTCCTTCTTATGACCTCCAGCGCCTTATCGTACTCCTCGATCGACTTCTCGATCATAGACATGCGCTTATAGAGGTTTCCGAGATACATGTACGCTAAAGCTAGATGACTCCCTGCGTTGGGATTCTTCTCGTATATCCTCTCTAGGATCTTCGTTCCTCTTACGATGTCCTCAAGCCCCTTCTTTAGGTTCCCCGCGTCCTTATAAGCGTCTCCCCTATAGATGTAAGCGTTCGCTAGTTGAATGTATATTTCGCTAATCGCTGCGCTCTCAGGTACTTCCTTAGAGAGTTTCTCTAAGCGCTCTATGGCTCTCGTGAACATCTCGATAGCCTCCTTTAAGCGTCCGACGTTATACGCCATTATACCTAGACCGGAGTACACTTCGGGCCGTAGTAGTAATTCGCGTAACGTGCGAGGACGCTCCTTGTATTCGGCTTCGAACTTCTCTATTTTCCTCTTGAGCTCCTCAAACCCCTCCTCTATCTTACCCTTAGCGAAGAGTATCGAGAGAAGGGTCTGATAAGCACCGAATAGATGATAAAACGTGAAGGGATCGCGTTCGATACTAAATAGTTCTTCTAATAAGAGAATCGCTTCTCTACATTCTTTCTCGGCTTCGTCTAGTTCCTTCCTTTTGAGTAATAGTTTCGCCTTACTAATGAGCGCGTTCGCTAGAGCTATTAATCCCCTATCGTCGGTCATCTTATATTTAGAAATGAGCTCCTCGACCCTCTCGTAATCCTTTAAGGCCTTCTCGAAGTCCCCCAATCTCTTGTATTGTTCTCCCCTGACGAAATAGCTCTCTAAAAGCCTCGAGAGTACGTCTGGACTAAACTCCTCATCTAATAGCCTCTTTCTTATCTCTATCGCCTTCGAGAGATATTCTATACCTTCCTCGGGCTTGCTTAGTCCTCCTATAAAGTGATAGAAACCCGCGATCTCATCTAGCGCGATATAGTCTTTTATTTTATCTAAATCCGTCCCCGCGAGTAAATCCGTAAGCTTCCTAATGTACTCTTTCTCCTCCCCCCTCTCGATCCTCAACAATTCTCCTAATAATTCGTACGCTTTAGCGAGCTCTAATAGCGCGCCTATACCTTTAGTCCTTTCATAAACTTCCTCTAAGATCCTAACGCTCTCCTTTAATAACTCTAGGAACTCACCCACGCGCTTTCCAGGGTACGGTATCCCGATCATGTTAATGACGAACAACGCGCCCGCCTCCGGGTCTTTCTTTAATAGGTTCTTACAGAAGCGCAACATTAGTCCTTCGTATCCTAAGGGGTCCATAGAGTAGGAAAACATCAGAAGTCCTACTTCGGGGAATTTCTCGTGTATATATTTTATAAATCTCTCCCCCCTCCTTAGAACGTTCGGCTCGTTCCAAAAATCCGGATCCATTTTCTCTTCTCATTTTAAAGGATTTAGACTTTACGCGATGCCTCTAATACCACTAATCCGGCTCCCTTATGATATCCGCGAATAGGTTCCTCAGGCCTCTCGACGCCCGGCTCGGAGAGGAGCGTAGAGTATATTCTTCTTACCTCTCCCCGCTCTCTTACGAGCTCCTTTACTTCCTCGAACGTATAGAACTTGGCGACGCGGTAGAACGGTGAATCCTTTCTCATATAGTATTCTCCCCGCGGTGAGTCGCGCGGAACAAAGGCTATCACGACGTTCTTAGACACCCTAAAGGCCTCGCGTAATAAGTTCCGCGGATCCTTAGCGAAGCATATCGTGAACGCTATGAGCGAGTATTCGAACTCGTCCTTTCCGAAAGGCAAGAGCTCGCCTAGCGCCCTTATTACGAAGATCCCCCTCCTCCTCGCTAGACGTAGAACGTTGATGCTCGGATCTATTCCTACGGGTATTCCTAAAGCCTCCGCGAAGCGTCCCGTTCCCACGCCTATTTCGATCCCCGAGGACCGATCGATATCGAGAGCATCTATAGCCTTAACCTCGTTCTCGAACAAGATCCTATGCTTATCATACCGCGCGTCGTATCTTTCGTATAACTCCTCGAATGGTTTCACGGTCTCCGGTATCTCCCTACCGGGAGGTATTAAATCGGGTATCCCTTCTATCGTCCTATACTTATGACCGAACGGACACGAGAGGTTCCTTAAGGGGAATAAATCGACGGGGCACCTGAGCATTATCATCTTAATAGAGGGGCTAGAGTTTAACCAAAAACTCATACGGGTATCTCGTATATCACGGGAAGCGGCCGCATGAACCTTTCTCCCTCTTCGTAGCGCTCGTACTTCACCCTCGATAAGGCTACTACGGGATCCTCCTCT